>NZ_JAQMTI010000123.1:0-11136 GCF_028329225.1 Sphaerospermopsis kisseleviana CS-549
CCCCAGTCCCCAGTCCCCAGTCCCCAGTCACCTATCTACCACCGCGACCGGTTAAAACAGAAGGAGACAAGCTAGACCAAGATTGTTTTACCAGGTCAGCTTCAGCTTTCACACTACCCAAGTAGTTACCCGCAGGTAAGGAGGGGAAGCGGTTGTAAGGTACAACGTCTTCACCGAAGTAACGAGCGTATTCTGGGCTATTCACCATTGTTTCTACAGCCGCCCTTAAACCGCTATCAGCCAATAGTTTGTTATATTGGCGGATTTCGCCTTGGGTTGCGGGTGCGCGTCCCAAAATGTGACGGAATAAAAATTCAATCACTTTGGTGTTGGGATAGGGTGTGTAGAAACGCTTACGGTAAATTTCTGAACTTGCCAACTCTAGGACAAATTCACGCACGGTAATTTCACCATTACGCAGTTTGCTATCTAAATCACTGCGGCGTAAATAGTCAGGAATTTGCCCGCTAAATACGTCCATCACCTGAACATAAATAGCGTTAATTACCTGATTGGTTTCAGTTGAATTTGTACCAGTGGTAGCGCGGAAAATACGGGTTGGTTTGCGGCGACTTGTACCAACACCAACTTCTACCGACTGACCACGACCATCGTTGAAAGAACGACCTAACTCAATGAACAAGGGTTTGGTCTTGTCCATTTGTCTAGCTTGAGCCGCCAAATCTGCGATCGCATTCGCTAACATTGGCGTATTCTCAGTCTTGATCCGAGGCTTCACAGTCTCAAAGCTAGGTACAACCAAATCATCATTTTGCTTGGTTAGCTGGTTGTAAAGCTTCTCAGTATTGGGGAAGTTAGCCGCAGGTAAAGTTGGGAAGCGACGGTAAGGAACAGTATCTTCACCAAAAGCTTGAACATACTCAGCACTATTCACCATTGCACCGATAAAGGCTTTGATACCTTGAGTAGCCAAGATTTGGTTATACTTGCGGATTTCAGCTTGATCCATTGGCGCACGGCCTAAGAAATGCTTAGTACCCATCTCAATCACTTTAGTGTTGGGATAGGGTGTATAAAATTCCTTAACGTACAGGCTAGAACAACCTAAACCTTCAATAAATTCCTTAACGGTGATTTCTCCGTTACCCAGCTTACTTTCTAAATCAGTAAACTCGTTACCAGCAACATAAGGAGGAATATCACGCTCGAAAATTTGACGGTAAGCAGCACCAATCAAAGTTTTTACCGCTACTTTATCACCAATACCAGCGATCAGTTTAAAGACCTTGGTTTGCTCACGCTGCTTGGTAACACCTTGGTTAATACGGAAGTCAATATCTGGTTGGGTCCGCATTTCCTTAACTTCACCCAACTCCACAAAGCGAGGAGTTTCTTCCTTCTCAACTTTGTTGATATCTTCACGGATAGTTCCCACACGCAGTTGACGCAAGGAAACACCAGCAGGTGTTAAATAACGCTCATAAGGAACAGTATCTTCACTGAAAGCTTCACTGTACTCTACAGTGTCAAGGATGGCATCAACAACAGCATAGAAGCCTTTTTTGGAAGCAATATCAAAATACTTGTTGTTTTCTTGACGACCGTAGGTAGGACGACCTAACAAGCGACGGTGAATGTATTCAATCGCTTTACAAACATACAAAGATGTCCAGTACATCTTGCGGAATAAATCGGACTTCGCCAACATCCGCACAAACTCGCGGACGGTGATTTCGCCGTTTTCCAGTTTGATTTCTGCAACTTTCAGCCGTTGACCTTCGTAAACATCACGACCGAATACTTGTAAGTAACAAGCTTTGATTACTGCTTGGGTAGAGCTTTCAGAGAATTTAACACTTGTACCCTTACCAGCATTTCTGCTCATAGTACCGGGTAACTGGTCTAATTTGAACACTTTCGCGCCCAAAGCACCAGGAGCAACACCACGCGCACCGGGGTTACTGAGTTGGTTATTGATACCAGGTCCTTGGTGAATCAAGATCCGACGGGTATCTTTACCAAAAGGTGCAGGACTGCTGCTGGGGTTGCGGGTTTCTTTCGGGAAAATCGCCCCAAATTGAATTTCTAGCGGATCATTACCAGCACCGTAGGGATGTTGATCAGGTAATGGTTGTTCGTAAGCTGCAAAGGTGGTAATGAACTGAGGTACTTTGCGGAAAGGCGCACTGTACTTAAACAGGTCTTGCTGTGGTCCCCAGTTGCGACATTCTTGAGCTTCTTGACCCAGACCCCGAATGTAGGGAACGGTTTCTTCCCCAAAGTAATCTGCGTATTCTTTGGAGTCTACCAAAGCATCCACTAAAGCGGGTAAACCACCGTTAGAAATAATTGCAAAGTATTTTTGCACTTCTTCCCGGCTGCTTGGTCCACGTCCCAAAATGTGACGGAAAGCCAGTTCTATTACCCGGCTGTTAATAAAGGGTTGATAAAACTGTTTTTGGTAAAGGGGAGATTTAGCTAAACGGCGGATAAACTCCTTCATGGAGATATCGCCATTTTTAACTTTGGATTCTAAGTCAGAGATGGATAAGCTGTAAGCACGGGTAATATCGCGCTCAAATACTTGGCGGTAAGCAGCTTTGACTACTTCAGTTTTTTCGCTAGAAGACAAACCAGGCTTCATAGCGTACTTGGGACGGCGTTCTGCTGCGTTGAAGTAAATTTGAGGTAGTTGTAAACCTTGTTGATCCCCAGAAGGACGTTGACGGACTTTTGTGGATGGTGTAGGTGCTTTGAACTCAGTCAGCAACACATCCATGTACTGAGTCACGATTTCTGTTGCTTCAGGATCTTTGCGGAAGAATGACAAAGAAGCAGTTTTAATTTCTTGTAAAGCCACGATGGTAGCTTCACCAGAACAAGCATTTTCAATGATTTCCCGCAAACCTCTGGTATTTACAGAGATGATGTTGGGGTCGCCGGCAACAATGGCATAAGTAGCATAGCGCAAGAACCAGGACAAGTCCCGTAAGCTCTTGGACATATTGCCAGGACCATAACGAGCAACGTTAATGGGTCTAAAACCAGGAGGTGTGGGACCACCTGCGGAAGTGTTGAAGATGGAACGGAGGTTTTCAAAGAAGCCACCACGACTTTCAACGTAGGTGACTGTTCCTAGTTTCATGCCTTCTTGCACACTAGCACCAGCGCCCACCATTGCCATTTCCGGTTCTTGGGGCTTTTCTAAGAAAGCCATTGGTGAACCACCAACGAAGATCCGGTTAGCCGCACGAGAAACAATGATCTCAGAATTTTCGGTGAGGATCTGGGCGATTTCTAAACGTTTTGCACCAGAAGCAAAATAGCTTCCCAGTTCGCTTAGTTCACCTCTTCCCAAAAAGCGGTCTTGTTGTTCTGCTTGGGAAATGGTCGCTACAGGTAAGGTTTGATATAGTTGCGGACGCGCAACTGAGCTTCCACCACTTGCCTTAACACTCATTGGATTTCTAAAACTCCTATAAATAAGCTTATGTGTTAAGTCTGGGTTGCTTTTTGGCTTGACATATTGGTGTATTTATGTATAGTACGCCAGTCAAACTGCCAGTAAATTAACCCAGTTCAGTTTTTAGATTAGAACGTTTTGCGGTAACGCTGCTGATTTATTAAGAAGTATGTCAATTCTGTAATCTAAATCTGCCTGTTGGCATAAGTACCTACTGTGGACAGGCTGTGGAATGTTGAAGTTTTGTATCTTTGTGTTACATTCGCTTGCAGCATATTTTGTAGCTGATTTATCTCTATTTTAGATTTTTTTTAGATTTTTTTTAGATTTTTTTCATGTTTTTGGGATTATTAATGTAAATAAGATTTTATTTGTTTAGATGAATTTAAATTTAAAAACAAGGATTAAGTTATGAGTATTTTTGGTATGATAGGTCTAAATAGGCTTTCCTGAAAAAGTGTTTCCAGATTAAGGATTTCAATGATTCAGGAGTTCAAGGATATCAATTGAATGGGGTGAAATGTGGTAGATACCGTAGGCAGGAAGATTTTTATTTTCAAATTGCAGGCAAGATGCCCGCACTACATTAAAAATTATTCCTGCTTAATTGCACTGATTAAAATTCCTAAAATCTTTTTCACATCCTTGATATAATATTCACTTAAATCAATGGAAACAAGTTTATCTTCTAACTTCAAAAATTGCCAAATAGTACCAATAGTTACAGCACCATAAATAGTCCTAATATTATTTTCGTTTTTCTCATTAAATAACTGAGCCGCAATCATTTCTGCTATACATTGAGCCAAACCTGATTTCAAGTTTTCATTTTTGGTTTCTACCAATATAATTACAGGTGCGCGAACAAAAAGCTGTTCTTTAGAAAGAGAAATTAGGAAATCACAAAAACCATTTAAACCTTGTTGATTATCAACATTAAAATCTACCCCTGAAAATAGACTGATTTGATTATTTAACTTTCTTCTTAATTCTAGTAAAATCGGGCTAATTATCATTTCAGAACGGGCTTTTTCAGTGTTAATGGAAACAGCTAAATCAACATTCTCTTTGAGAATTGTTGTTAGTAAATCACTGGGTTCTTCTTCCATTGTATCTGCAAATAACGCTGATACTTCATTTAGTGTCAACCCAAATTTCTGGATAATTTCACTTAATTTAAAATCACTGTAAGCCATGTTTATTACCTTTCAAAACAAACTCAACAGTCATCAGTCAACAAACCTCAGTCTCCTAATAAGCTGTTGTGCATTTAATTTGTATAAGTGGAACAGGCATCTTGCCTGTTAAACAAGAGTTCAGAATATTAGGATTATACAATTTAGCTGTGTAACAGCTTAATATCCTAATCGCTTTTAATGCCTGACTACGCTTCCCATGACTAATCTTAGCAAACCAATAATGGGATTCTTCATAACTCATGGATTTTATTCCTTGGGCAATATTAGCAATTCTTTCAGTTTTAGAAAGTGGTTGAACTGTCGCAAATAACAAAGCTAAATTTATACTCGTTTCTTCATTTAGAAACTATTAGCGGGCAAGACTTTTACTGAGCTTATTGAAGTATGCCCGCACTACAAGAGTTTTATCATTAACATCTGTACGTCATAATAACGGAAACTGCTCTATTTTAACAACAAATATTGAAATATCCATAAACTACAGGATGATGATTTTGTCTGAATCAGGATATCCAGGATTAAAGGATTTACAGGATGGTGATTTTGTCATCATCATCAAATCAAAGCACCAATTATAACTAAAAATGATTTATTGCTATATATTATGTAATCTCTGCTATAATTATCTTACCAAGAAAAAGGTGACAGAATTATGATTTTAGACATTAAACAATCTGCGTCTCAATCTTCACTGAAAATTGCACCTAAATCAACTTATGATCTATTGATAGAAAATCAAACAGATGGAACTGTGAAAGCGACATTATTGAGTTTACCAGAATGTCAAGGTGTAGGAAATACAGAAACGGAAGCAATAGAAGCATTAGATAAAATTCTGCAAGCTCGTTTAGGAAATGCTAAGATCGTGACTTTAGAAATTGCAGCACCAAAAACAGAAAATCCTTGGATGAAAATAGCGGGTAAATATAAGGATGATCCGCAATTTGATCAAATGTTGGAATATATAGAAGAATATCGTCGTGAATTAGATGCAATTAATGAATAAAGGTTAATAAAGAAGTGAATAATTTAAGAATATTAGATACAGATCATCTATCTTTATTACAACGAGGTAATTTTTTGATTAGACAGCAATTAACCATGTTTAATCCTGAAGTTATTGCCATAACTATTATCACCGCTACAGAACAACTACGGGGAAGACTGAATATTATTAACAGGTGCGAATCAGCAAATGAATTAGTTTTAGCTTATGCTAGGTTAGAGGATACATTAGAAGACATAAATAGTCTAAATGTCCTACAATTTACCGAAGCTGCGGGTAATATTTACACTGAATTAGTTAAGCAAAAAATCCGCGTTGGTACTCAAGATTTACGCATTGCTGCAATTACTTTATCAGTCGATGGGATTTTAGTTACTCGTAATTGGAAGGATTTTGAAAAAGTGCCAAATTTGCATTTAGAAGATTGGAGTATTAGTTAATAATGTCTGAATCAGGATATCCAGGATTAAAGGATTAACAGGATGTTTTTGACCATTTATTTATGGTTTTTTGTTAATGATAATGATAGGGAATATATCTTTTATCTGAATCAGAATTTATAATTATTCAATCTTCACAGATAATCTATAAATAACAATCCTGTACATCCTCAAATCCTGGTTATCCTGATTCAGACAAGCTATTTTTTAATAGTTAAAAATTTGAAAAAAATATTATTACCTTCCCAGTATTCCTGGGCTGAATTTAAAATATCTAATGCTATTTGGTATTGCGTCGGTTTAGCTTGAGCAAAGATATCAGCATGATCTTATGATATGACATATCTTTGAGCCGGACACCATGTTAAATCGGTAATACATTCATCAAAAGCATCCCAGTTATGGACGAAGTATGCAGGAAATTCTATTGCTTCAGCAGCTTGTTTTAAAAATGTTTGTTTGTTATTGATTTTTTTACCGTTAAGATAAAAAACTTTATGATTCATAGATTTATGGTGAGGAAATATGTTAGTAAAATTGTCTGAATCAGGATGTCCAGGATTTTAGGATTTACAGGATGATAAAATAGATCATTGCTAATAAAATCCTATCAATGACTACTTTAACCGCCAAATCTTGATAGTCTTGTCACCACTCCCACTAGCAAGAGTTTGACCATCAGGGCTATATGCTACTGACGTAACCCAGTGAGAATGACCAGTGAAGATTTGTAGGAGGTTTCCCGTTTTTACTTCCCACAGTTTAATAGTCGTGTCATTACTTGCACTAGCAAGAGTTTGACCATCAGGGCTATATGCTACTGACGTAACCCAGTGAAAATGACCAGTGAAGATTTGTAGGAGGTTTCCCGTTTTTACTTCCCACAGTTTGATAGTGTTGTCACGACTTCCACTAGCAAGGGTTTGACCATCAGGGCTGTATGCTACTGACCAAACCGAGTTAGAGTGACCAACGAAGGTGTGTAGGAGGTTTCCCGTTTTTACATCCCACAATTTGATAGTGTTGTCATTACTTGCACTAGCAAGAGTTTGACCATCAGGGCTGTATGCTACTGACCCAACCCAGTAAGAATGACCAGTGAAGGTGTGTAGGAGGTTTCCCGTTTTTACAGCCCACAGTTTGATAGTGTTGTCATTACTTGCACTAGCAAGAGTTTGACCATCAGGGCTGTATGCTACTGACGTAACCAAGTTAGAATGACCAGTGAAGGTTTGTAGGAGGTTTCCCGTTTTTACAGCCCACAGTTTGATAGTCTTGTCACCCCCACTAGCCAGAGTTTTACCATCAGGGCTGTATGCTACTGACGTAACCAAGTTAGAATGACCAGTGAGGGTTTGTAGGGGTGATTCCACAATAAGAGATGGTTTTACCTTAACAACACCAGCAAAAATATCAACACCCAACTTTGTAGAGCGATCGCACCAATAACAACTACCATAAGTTCTACTATAAAAATGACTATCTACCCTATCACATACAGTTAAGTTATCATTTCCTATTCTTAAAACCTCTAACCACTCCTTAGCAGTCGGACGTAAATGAGGATTTTTATACCCATCATTAAAACATCTGAGAAAACATTCCCGAATTGCAGGATGAACAATTATCATAGGAATTGTTCTCTCTACATGCTCAATCAAACTATTTTGAGAATACAACCATATACCATGCTTAATAAGTTCATTAACTTCTGGAGTTTCTCCCCCACCTGTCCATATTCCCTGAAAAGGACTATTACCACCAAATAACAATTGATAAATAATTACTGCTAATCGAAATCTATCATGTATTTCCGTTTGTTCAATCCTAGAAAAATCTTCACCAATTAATTCCGGTGGTGTATATCCTTCTGAACCAACTAAACAACGATAAACTTTACCATTTTTAGGATTTTTCACCTGAAAAGAATCTGTGTCAATAATTGAAGGTAAAGCACGATTATTAACTAAAATGTTTTGTGGTTTAATATCACCTAATACATAACCAGCTTCATGTAATGCTGCAATAATTGAAGCAATATTTAAAGCCGTAGTGTGTAGAAAACGCCAATCAATCTCAAGCTTTAAGCTCTTACGAAGCTGGGGGTTATAAATATTAATAAGCTCTTTTCCACCTTTAACTTCTGGCATTAAAAAACCTACATAATCACCTTTATCATCTTTTAATGATGAATTAGGCCAAGCAAAAGAAATATGATTAAGATGGGAATTTGGCTCTTTTGGTGCGTGCGCTATCATTGCCGCTAATTTTTCCATTCTTTCATGTGTTGGTGAATGGTAAATTTTAGCTAAATAACCATGATGATTAGTTCGCCAAACTTTAGCTTCTCCACTAGCAGCTATTTCATTTAACAAAGTAATTCTTTCACTCGTACTATCACAAATTAGAAACGTCATATAATTTTTCAGTTAATGGGATGAAATCAATATCAAATAGTATTGTTTACTAGGACAGGCTAGAAGCCCGTCCCACAATCAATATATAACCGACTTTTCGCACTTCAAAATGTCATACGTTAATACTTCAATAAATTTTACAAAAAATGTTGATATTATTCAATATTTAAACGTATTAATTATAGCCATTCGGAGATCGCTATTCAACCACCATTAACCGTAATTTTCGTAATTTTCATGTATTACAAAGCGAAGTTCGGAATGTGGGATATACAGCAGATTCCATTGCTATGAGGTACAAATTTTGATATACTAAAAACGGGTTACAGCCTTACTATTTAAATCGCTAAGAGTATTGCTATACAAAGATTTTTGCCTGGGCAAAAGTCTAGCAATCATCCGTTTTTACTATAATAAGCTGATGTGCAACTAAACTGTATAATTAAAAAACCTGAAGTTACATTAGCACAAGCATCTTGCTTGTATTAATTATTCAAGTTAAAGGCATAACAGCTTAAAACTCTTGTGGGGTGGGCATACTTCGACATAGTTCGACTCCGCACTTCGACTTACTTCGACTGCGCTCAGTACAGGTCGCTCAGTACAAGCTCACTAACCGCTCAGTACAAGTCTTGCCCGCCCGTGGTGTACCTCATAACACCAGAAAGTGCTGTAACTTTTGTGGGCTGGGCATCCTGCCCGCCCATCATTTAATTTAGTCTACTACATCTCTTTTTCAAACAAACATAAAACCAAAGTTTTATCATCATTAGTACGAGCATTTAACCTATCAGACTCAAGAAAATCCATAATATAATTCTCTCCATCACATCCAGGATTTTCTGTTTCTCGCAAATATGCCTCTAAAGGTTTAAAAAACGGCAGGAAAGGTTGCCAGTCACTAAATCTAATTGCTACTTTTTCTAGTCCATCAGTAGCAGCACAAATAAATTCTTGCTTTCCTGAAAATACCTTTACCTGCATTTCCTCCAGTCCACTCACTGAAGTGACAAAAGTTGTCTCGTTGAAAAATTCCCCCTTATCTGGTTTAAACAACATTTGATATTCTGTATCTTGAGAACTCATGACAATAAACCCGTCTCCAATTTGCATAGCTGCAACCCATTCAGGAGTTGCTATAAAAACCAATAATGTACAAGCTAAATCATTAACAGAATAATCTTTATTTGCTGCTTGTTTTGTTAAATCTGAAATTACATGATTAACGGTTTTAGTAAAAAGCTTTTTTGCTTCTTGTTCTGAAAGTGGTTGAGAAACCTTCTGCCAACATCGTTTTCGCTGCTGAAGATACTCACTAATTGTAGAAAGATATTTGAGCGTAGTTTCTACCGCTAGTTTAGAACCAATATGAGAATATTTAGCACTTCCAGCACCATCAGCAACCGCACCCACAATCACATCATTAAAAATGCGATAATGTCCGTAATCTTGACAAGGTATTTTTTGCTCTTGATGACTCGTTCCCACCGCAAAACGCGCTATAGCTTTCCAACTCACAATTAATAAATCCTGTATATTGTATTAGATTTTATAGGATATTTGTAACTCAAAACCCCTCTCCAAACCTTTTCCCTACAAGGGGAGAGGCTTTAAAATACGCCGTTTCACCACTTATCTTTTCGTATTCCCTCTCTTCTTAGGAGAGGGTTAGGGAGAGGTTCTTATAGCTTACTTATACATCCTCTAAGTTGTAATTTGCCCCCATCCCACCGGCGGTAATGCTACAGCTTCCCCTACTTTGTCACTAGAAACCCGTTTCATAGAAGTGGAAAGCCAAACAAATAAAGCACGAAAATCTAAGCCATTTAACATCACTGGAGACCGCCCAGGTGGTGCAATTTCTCTGAGTTTATTCATATCCGCATTTTGAACAGCAACAGTAAAAAACAACATTCGGCGCTGTTCTTCTCCTTCCCTCACCCTTTGCGCTGCATTTTGCCAATAATCTGTAGGCGCACCGTCAGTAATTAAAAATACCCAAGGACGATAATAAAGAATACCGTTATCCTTATACGTTTGTTTACGTTTTTCCACTAAATCTAAAGCGTATTCTATCGCTTCACCCATTGGCGTTACACCATCTGCTTCTAGCTTTGGCAGTGTAAAATGGTCTATAGTAACAAAATCTTGTATAAGTCGCACAGGTCCAAAAGTAACTATAGCCACTTCCACACTTAAAGAAGCATGAGCATCTTTTAATATATCTTCCTTAAAAGCCACCAAACCTGTATTTAACTCCTCTATAGGTTGCCCTGACATTGAACCAGAAGTATCTAATAACAGAACTACCGGACAACGATTTTCAGGGTTTTCAACAAACTCAGGTAAACCAAGCGCCATTATCTATATTCCTGGTTAATCAAATGGTAAATAACAACTAGATGCTAAACATTATATTTTAGATCATACTCGTTAACACCTAATCTAACATGGGTATTTTTACGGAATCAATACCTTGCCTAAACTGAAATCAAGTAGCAACCAAAAACGAGTACATTCATATAATGTTTTTCATAAAAGAGTCAGTGATGAAACTCAAAATTGCCAGTAATCGTTAAACTAAATATAAATAACCATCCGGATCAACAAATGAAAGCAATAGAAGTCACAGGGAACATTGATGAAAAAG
>NZ_JAQMTI010000124.1:0-8918 GCF_028329225.1 Sphaerospermopsis kisseleviana CS-549
CTTTTGAAGTTGAGTCCTGACCCGATATCTTTGATGATTTCTGCGTCTGGGTAGAGGGATTGCATATAAGCGATTTGTCTATCGAGGTCATCTCGCTGCTTTGAGGAGCTAACCCGACAGTAGCAAATAGTGGGAGTTCTAGTTGAATCGCCCCTGATGTATGATTCGACATCGTACAATCTTTGCCCTGCTGGGTTTTTAATGCTTTTGATTTTCCCCTCATCTGCATATCTCCTTAAAGTGTTTGGATGCAATCCCAGAAATTCGACCGCTTTTCTGAGTGGTATGTATGCCATGAGGAAAGTATAGCATTAGTTAGCGAAAGTTAGCAAATGATTAACTAGCTAATTTCCTCCCCGCAGGGGTAGGTTTTTAATATTATCTGTTGAGGCAGGACCTGGAAGACAAGGAGGTATTGTAGACAAGGAAGATTTTCTACAAAACAAGGTCTGTTTAGCCTCAGTTTTTGTTACCAATTGTACATTATTTGTACGGTTTTCCTCCCTTGTCCACTGTCCTTCCTTGTCCCCCAAGTCTTGCCCTCACGAAAATGTAAAATACCTACCCTTGTGAGGACCCCAGGGTGGGGTCAAATTTCGCTTGAACCAGGCACTTTTTGTAGCAACAGCTAATTTGCGGACAGCAGTCATGATTTTTGTAAATGATAGATTTTGTACTTAAACTTAATACATTTAAAATTATGGCAATGCAGAGCAGTCAGAAGCAATACCTAATACTCATATTGGTTTACCGTTAGAGATTACCCAAAAGTTGGGTGGAAATTTCTACTCTCAAAGCATTTCAAAAAAATCGACAAATAAGCTATTGTAGTCAACAGAGCAATTTTTAGTATTGCCTTAATTGGTGAAAGAGGAGTTATGAAAACAAAAATCTTTGGTTTGGCTCTCATGTTAAGTCTGGCTACCACTCTGGGAGCTTGTGAAGGTGGTGGCAATCCCGCTGGTACTACCACTACTCCCGCTGCTACACCAGCAGCTGGCGAGCCTGCTGACACTGGTGCTACCCCCGCTTCTGCTACAACAACACCAGAAGCTACCCCCGCTGCTACAACAACACCAGAAGCTACCCCCGCTGCTACTCCAAACTAAGACTGGATACGATAATTTATTGAGGATAGCGATTCTCTCTGCATCGCAATCACATAAATAATTTGATCAGGCATCCAGAATGGTAAACAGTATGAGATAACCTTTTTGGCAGGACAATTAAAACCAAAGCGGAGCGACTCGACTATGATAAAATCGAATCAATCCGCTTATGGTTATCAATTGATAATTGTTTCGGTAATTGTCAATTGTTCATTGTCCATGATTGCAACAATTGTCTTTACTTAGAAAGTAGCTTTATGTTGCTACTGCAATTCAGTACATCTCACTATTGTCGTAAAGCTCGACTGGTTTTAGGTTACAAGGGTATTAATTATCAGGTAGAAAATCTCACTCCTGGCTTGCACATCCTCAAGGTGAAGCCATTAACAGGTTTAACTACTCTGCCTGTTTTGTTGCCGCAAATAGAGGGACAACCCCAAGCTATTGGCGACTCTACGCAAGTTTTAAAATTTTTAGAATCGTATCAACCAGAACCTTCATTATTTTTCAGTAACCCGGAACAACAAACAGAAGCTTTGATGCTGGAAGACTGGTTAGATGAAAGCATTGGTACTGCTACAAGGTTTGTATATTATCATTTTCGGGCTGGTGAAGGTAAAAACATTGATCCCTCTTTATCCAGTCAAATAGTGATTGGTGTGGTTAGGAAACAATATGGTATTAACAATGCTAGTGTAGAATTAGCTACTAAAAGGCTGACAATTGCCCTAGAAGAATTATCTAAACGCTGGCGAAGCAGCGAATATTTAGTAGGCGATCATTTGAGTGTAGCTGATATTGCCGCAGCCGCTTTATTGAGTCCTCTAGCACTTATTCCTCAATATCGTCAAGGATATCCTTGGTTGTTTGAACGCATTGTCAAAATTCATCAATTGTGTGGTGAAGCATTACCACCAGGACTGTAAAAAGTCAAAAGTCAAAAGTCAAAAATGAGATGTATGAAATTTTGGTTTTTGGGTATAAGTACCGCTATGTTAGTGGTGGTTAGTAGCCATTGGGGAACAAAGGTCATGGCATTACCACCTGTGGAGGATATACCAGAGGAGATATTGCGGACAGAGATTATTACCATTGGGCGATCGCCTATTGATGGTAAACTCTTAACTGCTGCTGAATATGCCCAAATACAAGCGCAACTACAAACCAGCCCCCCACCAAAACTTAATGCTCAAATCCGAGAAAAAATATTTCTGTTACAGTTACGCAAGACATTATTACAGCTTTTCCCTTTTTTAGATATTTAGGGGTTGCTGAATAAACCAAAAAGCCTCATAAATCAAAGGTTTGAGGCTCTTCAATAATGGACAATTAACAATTAAAAATTGACAATGACCTCTCCCTTAAAGGGCGGATTTTTTTTGGGTTTTTTCCCCTTGAAACCCACCTTCCGCACCCTAAACTGTCACACAAGGAAGATTGACCGTTTGGGGATTTGAGATTGGCGAACTGCTTGCAGCAGCGCTTCGCTATCGCCACCTAAGATTTAGACTATTTTGTATCAAAATTATCCTCAAAGGTATTCAAAAATCCGAAATTACCGATTGTGACACTAGGGGGTGCGGAATGTGGGATCTAACAATTGACAACTGAATCACTAACCGATACTGTTAGTAACCGGGTGGAAATAAAAAGCAAAACCTAAAACTGTATAAGCAGCTAAAAGTAAAGTTCCTTCCAACCAATTAGACTTACCATCAGAACTAATGCTATTGGCAATTAAAACCGATACCGCTACAGCTACCAGTTCAAAAGGATTAAAATCTAAATCCATTGGTTGACCCATAAACCAACCTGCAATAACCAAAACAGGAGCAACAAATAACGCTATTTGCATACTTGAACCCACCGCAACAGATAAAGAAAGATCCATCTTATCTTTCATGGCCACAGTTACAGCCGTAGCGTGTTCAGCAGCATTACCAACAATGGGAACTAAAATTACCCCTGTAAACAAAGCTGTTAAACCTAGTTTAGAAGTAGCTACTTCCAAAGAGTCTACCAATAATTCTGATTCTAAAGCCACCAGCAGAGTGCAAACTAAGAGTACACCACTCCACAACCAAAGATTGGGTTTTTCATGGGGAGTTTCTTCAGCTTCTTCTATCTCTGCTACACCTACATCATATAAATAGGCGTGAGTTTTCATAGAAAATAGCAGTGTCAAGCCATAAACTAAAATTAAGACTACAGCCACAGCTAGAGACAGATTTTGTACTACTTTTTCACTAATGCCAATGGAAGTGTAGTTCATAGCTGTGGGTAGCAAAATTGCTATAACCGCCAAATTCATCGACGAAGCATTTACCCTAGCTACCACCGATTCAAAAGTTTGTTCCTTGTAACGTAGTCCGCCTAATAACATAGAAAGACCCATAACTAGCAGTAAGTTACCGATAATTGAACCTGTGATACTGGCTTTAACGACTTCTATCAGTCCAGCATTGAGGGCAACCAAGGCTATGATCAATTCTGTAGCATTACCAAAGGTAGCGTTTAATAACCCTCCCAGCACCGGACCGACAACTACAGCAATTTCTTCGGTAGCTGCACCCATCCAAGCGGCTAGGGGCAAAATTGCTAATCCTGCGGTGATGAATACTACCAATTCTCCCCACTCTAAAAAGTGCGCTGCTAGGGAAATGGGGATAAAAACTAATAGGCCAAGAAAAATGATGTTTTTAGTTGACATTATATGATCTCGAATTTTGGATAGGTATAACCAAGATATAGGATACTGTCAAGCTTTCGGAAATTCTACTGTTTCAATGATTTCCGCAGATATATAAAATAAGATGACGATTTAATTCAATATTGCAATATTTTGTTGCAAAAGTATGACTTTCAACTTGGGTTTTATCACAAAAATGGGTTTTAATAGATTACAATACCGTTAATTGTCTTGGCTGATGAGCGTTGCCAGTGATATAATCCCCAATATGAAATTTTATGCCATCTTTGATCATTTTTCATCTACGAGGGAACAGTTGCGCGAGAATGCAGATTTCCTGACATATTGAGACAATTTTTGCCAAAATTCTGATTCGGTTTGATTTTCAAGCTGTTGTTTAAAGCGGATTAGACCATAAAACAAATGTAAAAAGGTACACATAACACACACTTTCGCCACAATTGCAATTTGACCTGTAATTTTAATTGGGATAAAAATATGATGACATCTGCTGCTGAATTGCCAGTAAACTCTGGCTTAACATTAACATTAAATCAATCAGAACCAGATTCTCAACACCTGACTGAAAATGATCCCCTGAAAAAACCCCGTGGTGTATACGTGACGGTGCATGGACATTTTTATCAACCACCTAGAGAAAACCCTTATTTAGATGCCATTGAACGTCAACCTAGTGCTACCCCTTTTCATGATTGGAATGAGCGTATTCATTGGGAATGTTATCGCCCCAATGCCTTTGCTAGAGTGCTAAATGACAAAAATGAATTATTGGGGATCGTCAATAATTATGAGTACATGAGCTTTAATATTGGTCCTACTCTGATGTCGTGGTTGGAACGCTACGATGTAGAAGTTTATCAACGAATTTTAGAAGCTGATGCTAAGAGTAGTCAAAGGTTAAATGGTCATGGCAATGCGATCGCCCAAGTCTATAATCACATTATCATGCCTTTAGCTAATGAACGAGATAAATATACACAAATTCGCTGGGGCAAAGCAGACTTTAAATCTCGTTTTGGTCGTGATCCCGAAGGTATCTGGTTAGCAGAAACGGCGGTTGATTATGCAACTATCAAAGCTCTCATTTCCGAAGGCATTCGTTTTATTGTCCTTGCACCATCCCAAGCTCAACGTTGTCGTCCTTTCGCCACAGAACATGATCCCCACCCTAAATGGCATGAAGTTGGAGGTAGTCAGATTGATCCTACTCGTCCTTATCGTTGTTATTTAAAGCCAACTCTGCAAACCACATCTTCACCTTTGAGTGTGACTAAAACCACTTCTCTAGAAAACACAGAAGGTTTACCTTATATTGATATCTTTTTCTACGATGGTCCGATATCACGGGATATGGGTTTTAGTGATGTGGTTTATAGTTCTCACCACTTTGCAGGTAGAGTAGGTGCAGCAGTACGCGGGGATCATCGTCCCGCACAGTTAATATCTGTAGCTACCGATGGGGAAACCTTTGGACATCACAAAAAGGGAACTGAGAAAACTTTAGCCTATGCTTTTATTGGTGAGTTTCCCCGTCACGGTTGGACGGTAACAAATTTTGCTCACTATTTAAGTTTAAATCCTCCGAGTTGGGAAGTGGAGTTAAAACCTGTCACCGCTTGGAGTTGCGCTCATGGTGTGGATAGATGGCAAGATGATTGTGGTTGTGGTGGAGAAGGTGGTGTTTGGCATCAAAAATGGCGCAAGCCGTTACGCAGTGCGTTGAACTGGTTGCGGGATCAGTTAATTGAAGTGTATGAGGAATATGGGAGAAAGTTATTTCGTGATCCCTGGTTAGCAAGGGATGAATATATTGAAATTTTACGCGATCGCTCTCCTGCTAATGTCACCGGTTTTCTCTCCCGTCATCAAACCCACAAACTTACTGCTACAGAACAGATAGATGCTTTGCGTTTGTTGGAAATGCAGCGCCACGCCTTATTTATGTTTACCAGTTGTGGTTGGTTTTTTGAAGAGTTATCCAGACCAGAAGGAACGCAAATTCTCCGCTATGCTGCTCGTGCTTTAGAATTAGCAGGAGATGTGGCAGGTGTGCAGTTGGAAAAAGGTTTCCTCAAACGTTTGGGTTTAGCTCACAGCAATGTGGAACACTTTAAACATGGTGCAGAAGTTTATCGTCAATTGGTGCTAACTGCCCAAATTGGATTTAAACAAGTTGCTGCCCATTATGCGATTACTTCCTTATTCAACAATCACAATAATGCGATCTCCACACAAGACAGATCGGAAAATCTGGAAACTTATCAAAAGCGTGTTTATTGCTACACAGCTAATGAGTTAGATTACCAACTGCAACGCATGGGCGCGTTAACTATGGCGGTGGGACACTTGAAATTAGTGTCAGAAATTACTTGGGAAAGTGAAAATTTAGTATTTGCAGTGTTGCATTTAGGTGGTTGGGATTTTCACTGCTGCATTCAACAGTTTACAGGTAGACGTGATTATAGTCACCTCAAAGAAACTCTATTTACATCTTTGCAACAGGCCAGCGCGGCTCATGCTATTTTGGCAATGACAAAGATTTTTGGTGATGAAGCCTTTAGTTTGCAAAATCTGTTTGCAGAAGAACGTCATCGTATTATGCGGTTGTTAAGTCAGGAAACACTGAATAGATTAGACCAATTGTATACCCAGACATACAGGGAAAACTACGGTGTGATTATGGCTTTTCATCGGGATGGGTTAACAGTTCCTCAAGAATTGCAAGTAGCAGCGGAGATAGCTTTAGGTTATCGCTGTATGATGACATTGCGTAGCCTAGAGCAAGATATCACCGAAACCCAATTAAGTTGGAATCACATTTTAGAATTAGAGGCGATCGCCACTGAAGCTAAACATTTGCGTTGTCAGCTAAATATACCTGAAGGCAAACAGATATTAGAACAGTTAATTGTGCGTTTGCTGTGGCAATTATTACACGAGGCTAATGGTTCTTTTAGTACAGATATCCAAAGGTTAGAAAAGTTGATTGATGTGGGATATCAGTTAAATTTGGGTATTTCTCTGGAAAAATCCCAAGAACTATACTTTAGTTGTTTACATAGTCAAATAGTTCCCCTGTGTCTCACTAACTTGAACAACCCAACCGAAGCTAATCAGTGTCGTCATCTGCTAAAATTGGGGCAGAAATTAGCCGTTGATGTCAGCATGATTGGTGATCGGTGATTGGTGACTGGTGACTGGTGATTGGTGACTGGGAAAATACAAATAATTTCTCCCTGCTCCCTGATCCCTACCTTTGCCAATATCTAACGCCTATTACGCGCACCCGATTTAGAAGCAGATTCATTTTGCAACCGCAGCAAAGTATTATATATCTGACGCTTCAAATCGGCGTTGCTTTGAATTTCGACAGTAATTTGATTAAACCGGGCAATGCTTAAATTATTGGCTGATACTATGTTTTGAGAATCGTTACAATAATTAACAGCTATCTCCCTGGCCTTGTTTGGTAGGGAATTCATGCTGTTAGGGTCATTACAGACAATTTTGGGAATTTCTTCTCCACCAATAAGTTTTTTAATTTCTTTAAACGCAATTTGGCGCTTTGGCTCCATTTCTAATACAGACTGGGCATAGTTAGTAACTTCTGCATTATCAACTGGCGGAATTTGAGCATCTGCTTTCACAGTCAAACCCAAAGTAGCAATTAAACTCGCAGCGGCGAGAGTTGCAAATACCAAGGACTCAGAAAGTTTATGTTTAATTGAAGTTCGCAAAAAGACAAAATAATTTTCCTGCATACGATAGATGACACAGAATAATAGTAGAGATATGATAGTAGATTTGATTTATTTTAGGAATCAGATGTTCCGGTGAAATCGGAATTTTGATCAAGGTTGGGACTGGGGACTGGGGAAGAAGCAGGGGGAAGTTATTTGTATTTTTCCCAATTACCAATTACCAACTACCAATTACCACCAATTACCAATCACCAATCACCAATCACCAATCACCGTTTCTGATATACTTGGCATAGTTCAACGACTTTAGTTTGTAGGATTGAGGTTTCTGAAGCTCCTTGTTTGAGGCTAACTTCTAATTCCAGCAGTAGGGGTAAAGATGAAATTAGTTGTTGTACAGAAAGAGATTTGACTTCTTGCTGTAAGAAGTAAATACGTTTGGGGTTATTGATTTCCGCTGCTTGGGCGATCGCTTGGGGGTTGCGCTCTCCTGTTTCCATCATAATCTTTACCCATAGCCATGTGCGAAACTGCCCTATCAAAGTGGCAACAATTCTTAAACCCGGTTCAGCCGCATTTATTAGATCCCCGACAATACCCAAAGCTTTAGCTGTATCACCCGTTCTAATAGCTGCTGCTAATTGCAAGGTGTTTTGAGTAGTATTTCTGACTAACTGAGTTACAGTTTTCACATCTAAAGGTTTATTACTACCTCCCATAAACAGGCGTAATTTCTCCATTTCTGTATAGAGAAGCCTGGTGTCGTTGCCTATAGACTCAGCTAATATTTCCGCAGTTTGGGAAGTTAATTTGATACCGACATCTTGAGCAACTTCATTGACAGCTTGTACCAACAATTCAGTTTTCCAGGGGGGAATAAGTGAAAACTCGCGGATTTCGGCAAATTGTTTGATAAATTTTGTAGCTTTGAGACGTTCATCAGGTTTACTGCGGCTTGTTACCAATAAAAAGGAATTTTCAGGAATTGCGGGTAAAGTCCGTTGTAATTCTGATAACGCATTTTCTGGACACTGTTGGCATAAATTAGAATTGACTAACCAAACCAAACGCCCACCAGCACCGAAAGCGGGAGTCATAACTTGATTTAAAGCCTGAATTATTGCATCAGGTTGATCTGGGGGAAAAGCGGTATAGTTAAAGCTTGTCCAAAGAGGATCAAGAACGCGATCGCGCAAAGCTGCAACCGCCTTTTCCATCGCAAAATCATCTTCACCCCAGTAAACGTAGATTGGCATAAATTGGTGATAGTTGATAGTTGATAGTTGATATGTTGATAGTTGATATGTTGATATGTTGATATGTTGATAGTTGACAGAGAAACATAAAATTGATTACCCAGTCCCCAGTCCCCAGTCCCCAGTCCCCAGTCCCCAGTCC
>NZ_JAQMTI010000125.1:0-5394 GCF_028329225.1 Sphaerospermopsis kisseleviana CS-549
ACTGGGGACTGGGGACTGGTGACTGGTGACTGGGGACTGGGGACTGGTGACTGGGGACTGGGTAAGAATTTTCCCAATCACCAATTACCAATTACCAATTACCAATTACCAATTATCAATTACCAATTACCAATTACCAATTACCAATTACCAAACCTAAACTAAAAATTTTTTTAATTATGCGTCAGATGGTAAAATCATGATATACTCATAGATGTGTGTTTGTCCAAATGCTAAAAATAGGTTGCTCAAGCTACAATCATAACAGAGAGTTAAGCTTAAAGCCTACTTAAACAGAAGACAAATCTAACACAACAAGCGCCTTTGGCCGATTGGGGAGGCAACGAACTCATAATTCGTCTTCAGGCTGGTTCGATTCCAGCAGGGCGCATTTAATGAAAACCTATACATAATAAGCTTTTTGGATTATTTCAGCTTCTACTCTGTGCTGATTTCACTCATTTTTTACCTATTAGCTAATAAGTGCGGTTTTTGGACTTGCTACTTATGGAGTTTTTAAAGTAAGCTGTTGTGCATTTAATTTGTATAAGTGGAACAGGCAAGATGCGTGTTCCACAAGAGTTCAGAATATTAGGATTATACAATTTAGCTGTGTAACAGCTTATTAGATAATTCTCAATTTTAGGACTTACGCAAGATGTGACTGAAAACCTTATTCTTGCGTAGGGGTAATTCATGAATTACCCCTACTTTCGTTTCCTTTTGCGTAAGTCCTGAATTTAAAGAAACTCCCATGCAAGTTTTTGAACGCATGGAAACAAAAGTTTGGGAAATGGACTCTTCTACAGAGGTTTTATCTATTGCTATTCATCCAGAATGTAAAACTATTGCTAGTTGTAGTAAAGACGGAATTATCAAACTTTGGAATTGACAAACTGGGGAAATTTTAGGAGTTGATGAAAATGCTCATGGTGAAGATGTAAAAATTGCCTACCGAAAATTAGCGAGATTATATCATCCTGATATTAACAATACGGATACGGCTAAAGCTGCAATGCAAGTAATTAATCAAGCTTATCAACATTTTCAGAGGCTTGTTAATGTTAACAGGGGTTGATTAATCTGATTTAAAAATTCAAGGGTAATATAGGGTAATATGTAGTTAATGTGACAGAATTTACGAAAAATAGCAGCATGAAATATTATGATTCATGTCTGGTAGATTTTTGGTGAATTTAGCAGCATGAGCTAGTTATTTGTGATTTGGTTTGATGATTGGGTTATAATGTCGAAATTTTCCAGAAAATTGACATTTTAAATTTTTTAATGATCTATATTGCATATTGGGAAAAAACGTTATAAATTGTTAAGTTAAAGGGGAATAATTTAACCAGCAGTTGCAAACAGTCAATCATTGTCAAGTAAATATACTGTAAGGGGTTGGAACTTCATTATTACGATCCTAAAACAGCATGAGGGGTATGTTTTTGTTTGTAAAAGCACTATCCTAGATTTTTTTATGGGATAATGCGGAATCTCAAAATATATCTTGTATATTTTGCTGTAATTTTTCTGATGAATATTTTTTGTATTGTTTGATGTGAATAGCTAGAACACCGATTCATTAATCGTCAGGGAGAAGGGAAAAAGTGTGCATTTTTTGGGATTTCAAGAGATGGCAAAGAAATTTTCAAATCTTCTCCTGACTCCTGACTCCTGACTCCTATGCCCTCACGGAAAGACTTTCTCAGCAACCCCTAATTATGACCTAATTAATTTGCTGATAATCAGTAATTGTAACTGATTTTGTTTGAGGATTGCTACTAATGATTGTTATTTGCTATTGCTCAAGTTATATGCTGCTGAACATAGCAAATACTCATGAGAAATAAAGCCGCATTCACCACAAATTCACTATCTTAATGGAGTTATTCTGGCGATGCAACTAAATGAATTAACCACAAGGGAAACCACAAGTAAAACTACAAGTGAAACTATAGAAAAAGAGGCGTGGCAGGCACTAGAAAATTCAATACTTTACTATCAAGGTCGTCCTGTTGGTACTTTAGCGGCGTATGATCCATCTGTAGAAGCATTAAACTATGATCAATGTTTTATCAGAGATTTTGTTTCTTCAGCGTTGATTTTTCTGATTAAAGGCAAAACAAATATTGTTAAAAACTTCCTGGAAGAAACATTAAAATTACAGCCTAAAGAAAAGGCGTTGGATGCTTATAAACCGGGTAGGGGTTTAATTCCAGCCAGCTTTAAAGTTGTGACTATTAATGGGGAAGAACATTTAGAAGCTGATTTTGGAGAACACGCGATCGCTAGAGTCACACCTGTTGATTCTTGTTTATGGTGGTTGATTTTATTACGTGCTTATGTAGTCGCTACTAATGATTATACTCTAGCTTATCAACCGGAATTTCAAACAGGTATCCGGTTAATTATGGAAATCTGTTTGGCAAATCGTTTTGATATGTACCCCACTCTATTAGTTCCTGATGGTGCGTGTATGATTGATAGACGCATGGGAATTTATGGACATCCTTTAGAAATTCAAGTGCTATTTTTTGCGGCTTTGCGTGTAGCCCGTGAGTTATTAATTTGTCAAGGTAATCAAGATATTGTTGAAGCAATTGATAATAGATTACCTTTGTTATGTGGACATATTCGCAAACACTACTGGATAGATCTGAATCGTTTGAATGCCATTTATCGCTTTAAAAGTGAAGAATATGGGAAAACAGCGGTGAATTTATTTAATATTTATGCTGATTCCTTACCTTACTATGAACTAGATAAATGGCTACCGAAAAAAGGCGGTTATTTTGCTGGTAATGTCGGACCATCTCAATTAGATACTCGCTTTTTTACCCTGGGAAATTTAATGGCTGTAATTTGTGATTTATCCACAGAAGAACAGTCACAAGCAATTATGAATTTAATTGAAAAAAGATGGGATGATTTGGTAGGAGATATGCCCATGAAAATCTGTTTCCCAGCTTTAGAGAATGAAGAATATAGAGTGGTGACAGGATGCGATCCGAAAAATATACCTTGGTCCTATCATAATGCCGGAAGTTGGCCTGTTTTAATGTGGATGTTAGCCGCAGCATCAGTGAAAACTAATAAAACTGGTATGGCTAGAAAAGCAATAGAAATTGCTAAAGCGCGATTGAGTGAAGATGAATGGCCAGAATATTATGATGGTAAAAAAGGTAGATTAATTGGTAAACAAGCGCGGAAATATCAAACTTGGACAATAGCAGGATATTTATTAGGGAAAGAACTCATAGATAATCCTGATTTCTTGCCATTAGTTAGTTTTGATAAATTACCCCCAGAAACAATTTCTAGGGCTTGTGAGTTTGAAGTGGGTAGTATAGATTCTTTTATGAATTTATAAATCGTAGGGTGGGTTAGCGTCTGTGTTACCCACCTTTATTTGTAGATCCCCCTAAATCCCCAAAAAGGGGACTTTGATTAATTTCCCCCCTTAATAAGCTCACAGGGGTAGGTTTTTAATATTATCTGTTGAGGCAGGACTAGGAAGACAAGGAAGGCTTGTCCTGAGCGTAGTCGAAGGGATGGACAAGGAAGATTTTATACAGACAATGGTTTTTTGACGGACTATTTTTGTGACTAAGAATACAGACTTTGTACTGTTTTCCTCCCTTGTCACCTTGTCCACCTTGTCCACCAAGTCTTGCCCTGACGACAATGTAAAATACCTACCCTTGTGAGAAGGGGGGATCTCGATTAATTTGGATACTTCTGAGATATCCTTTCAGCCATTGGCAGAAATTATCATGATATAAACTGTAAACAGAAACATTAGATTTAATTTCTACATTTAAAAACTCAAACCAAGCTTCTAAAATTTCCTCTACATCAAATTCATCAGCATCTAATAAATTAGCAATATCTGTCACTGATATGGGTTGTGTTTGTTCGGCTAAAACTTGCAAAACAGCTAGGGGTAAATCTTGATTTTCCCAATCTAGCATTTTGGCTAAATGTTGTTGATAGTAGGTTTCTAATGCTGGTGGGAATGATGTTTGTATTTGTTGGGTTTGGGTATAGAAACCGTCAGCAATAGCGGTTAAGATTGCGCTGATGTATTTAAAGTTATTGGCGTTTTCGTTGATTTTGTGGGTATTTAACCAAGATTTTAGATCCCCCCCAACCCCCGTTAAAAAGGGGGGAGAATTTAGGGTTGTTTGAATATAATTTTGTATATCTTGTTTATTTTCCTCTGGATAATCTGCTAAATTCAAACTTTGTACCGGTGCTTCAATTAATAAACCAGAATTACTTGATAAAAACGGACGACGGGTAAGGAGAAAATACACTCCTTGGGGGAGGTAGCGGGGAAGATAAAAAATATTTGTTCCTGGTGGTTGTAAGTTGCGGTTGATGCAGTTTAACCCGTCAATGGCAATAATTAATTTTTGGTTTGTTTGATGTAATTGATTTGTCTGTAATAAATTATCGCTGATTTGTTGTAGTAACAATGATAAAAACCAACTTCCTTCTGTAGCGTTATCCGGTAAATTTGGCAGGGATAGATTTTGAAACTTGGCGATAATTTGACAACATATATATATTAAAAATTCCGCAGCGTGATTTTTCCCCTCTAACTCCGCGTTGTAATAAATCACTTGGTAATTTTTGGGAGGATTTTCCTGAACATATTTAGCAATTATGGCACTTTTACCGCTACCCGGTGGTCCGATAATTGTGAAATAACCCCGGTTATAGCGGTTCAGAAAATTATTAATCTCAGTAACAACAAACTCACGACCGATAAAATTCGTGCTTTTGGCGTTAATAATGTCCGTGAATTGTTGCTGAGTATCCAGGTAATTATTAACTGTTGGTGGTCTGGGGGTGGAGTTCATAAATTTATTCTCCCCCATTTTCCAACTTTAGAAAATGCACCATTCCCCCAGCGTCACCGGCAACAATTGTTAACGTATCTGTGAATTGATTGGGAAGTGCAACCGCACAGGAAAGAAAGTCACTGTCACCTGTGAAAGTAGCTATTTCTTCCCCGGTCTGTAAATTCCACACCTTGACAGTATTGTCTAATGAACCAGAAATCACCCGTTGATTGTCTGCTGTCACTGCGACTGCGTATACCCTACTACTATGACCTTCAAGGGTGAACTGTTCTTCCCCGGTCTGTAAATTCCACACCTTGACAGTTTTGTCATCAGAACCAGAAATCACCCGTTGATTGTCTGCTGTGACTGCTACTGCTGTTACCAAACTACTATGACCTTCAAGGGTGAACTGTTCTTCCCCGGTCTGTAAATTCCACACCTTGACAGTATTGTCAGATGAACCAGAAATCACCCGTTGATTGTCTGCTGTGACTGCGACTGCGTATACCCTACTACTATGACCTTCAAGGGTGAACTGTTC
>NZ_JAQMTI010000126.1:0-4871 GCF_028329225.1 Sphaerospermopsis kisseleviana CS-549
GGCGAAGCATTCGAGCGAAGAATTATTAATTTTGATCACAGGTGATTTTCCTGTAAGGGCGAAGCATTCGAGCGAAGAATTATTAATTTTGATCACAGGTTGTTTTCCTGTAAGGGCGAAGCATTCGAGCGAAGAATGATTAATTTTGATCACAGGTTGTTTTCCGAATGCCTGTCTGCCGACAGGCAGGCTTCGCCCCTACGACTCTTGAACTCCTGTGACTGCAATTGAAAAAATTTGACTATAGGTATTGACGCGATCTGTCTCCTGGGATATATTAGCTGGTGTGTGAGGAGCGAACCAGCAAGGACACCGAGACGAAACACGGCCAGTCGTCGGTGTCCTTTCTGATGTTTGGGTAGGATTCAGGATTCAGGAGTCAGGAGTCAGGAGTCAGAAAGTAGGGGAGGAAAGATTTTTCCTAGTCACCAGTCACCAGTCCCCAGTTACCTGTTAAAGTAAGAATTTTTCTATGGCGATCGCTACTCCATCATGTTCTACACTGGCTGTCACCCACGTTGCTATCGCTTGTACTGGTTCTGGTGCGCTTCCCATTGCTACACCTATTCCCGCATATTCCAACATTTCTACATCATTAAAGTTATCCCCAATAGTCATTATTTGACTGCTTTCTATTCCTAACATTTCTTCTGCAAGGTAACGGACAGCAGTACCTTTGTTAACAAAAGGATTTGCTACTTCTAGGAAAGTTGCGACAGAAGTTGTCATGTATAATTCTGCGGGTGTGTATTGTAAACGTAAATCACCCATCATTTTTCTAATCAAATCTACTTTATTACATAAGGCTAAAACCTTAGTCGGGATGTTATCAGTTAATACTTGCCGCAAATCACCCACAAGAAGAGGAGTAACACCACAGCGTTGAGAATAGTCTGCTGTATCTGTAGTTATTTCTCGCACGTAGAGTTGATCATTAATATAGAAATGGACTGAAAGGAGCGATCGCCATTGTGGTTGTTCAAAGTAATCTAATAATTGATAAGCAATTTCCTTGGTTACAGTTAAATGACGGTGCAGTTTACCACTATTGGGATCTTGAATCCAAGCACCCTGATAAGCTACCAATGGTAAATTAGACTGAATATCTTGATGAAAGCGCAAAGCTGAACAATACATTCTACCCGTAGCTATAGCTACTTGAATACCTTTAGCTTGGACTGCTTTAATAGCTTGCTGTACAGTGTCACTGACTTGGTTGTCATGGCCAGCGATCGTACCATCTATATCTAGTACCAGTAGCTTAATATCTTTTTTATTTTCAGCCTGATTGTTGATAGATGTCATAAGATGAGCAGATACATTATTTAATAATCGTCCCAGTAAGAGAGTAACAGGCGATCAGCAATAGTTAAAATAGGCTATGTTCCCAAACTCGACTAATTCAGTGATTTCAGATTCTGCAACTACAACCAATCCTACTATTATCCTTGTAGATGGACATTCTTTAGCTTTTCGTTCCTACTTCGCTTTTGCTAAAGGTAGAGATGGTGGGCTGCGTACAAAAACAGGTATTCCTACCAGCGTATGTTTTGGTTTTATTAAATGTTTATTAGAAGTATTAAAAAGCGAAAATCCACAAGCAATAGCAGTAGCGTTTGATTTAGCAGCGCCTACATTTCGTCATGAAGCAGATGATAATTATAAAGCGGGAAGAGCAGAAACACCGGAAGATTTTATTCCCGATGTAGAAAACCTGAATGATTTATTAACAGCTTTAAATATACCGATTATTACACAACCAGGTTATGAAGCAGATGATGTATTAGGAACTTTAGCCGAAAAAGCTGCTGCTGCTGGTTATCGAGTGAAGATTTTATCAGGAGATAGGGATTTATTTCAACTAATTGATGAAAAAAAAGGGATTACAGTTTTAAATTTTAGTCCTGAAGCTTTAAAACGTTCTACCAATAGTATCACGGAATTTCAAGCAGCACAAGTTCAAGAAAAGTTAGGTGTTTTCCCTACACAAATTGTAGATTTTAAAGCCCTTTGCGGGGATAAATCTGATAATATTCCTGGAGTTAAAGGAATTGGGGAAAAAACAGCAGTAAAATTATTAAATACTTATCATTCTTTAGATGAAATTTACGCTAAAATAGATGAAATAACAGGTGCAAATCATCAAAAATTAATTGCAGGTAAAGAAGATGCACTGCATTCTCAATATTTAGCCAAAATAGTTGTAGATGTACCTTTAGAAGTTAATTTAGAAGATTGTCATTTAAAGGGTTTTGATACTGCTAATTTAATTCCCATTTTAGAGAAATTAGAATTTAAGAAATTCTTAGAACAAATCAACGAACTCCAAGCAAAATTCGGGGGAGAAGTTACAGAAAACAAAACCGAAACTATCAAAAATAACCAGATTAATATTGCATCTGAAGAAGATAATGAAGTATGGTTTTTTAGTGCGGAAGATACAGCGAATGCTGAAAAATATCATCATGAAAAAATGCCAATTCGGATTATTGATACAACAGAAAAATTAGAGGATTTAGTGAGCATTTTAGAAAAATGTACTAACCCAGAAAAACCCGTTGCGTGGGATACAGAAACTACAGATTTAGAACCAAGAGATGCAGCTTTAGTAGGAATTGGTTGTTGTTGGGGAACAGGAGAAAATGAAGTTGCTTATATTCCCGTTGGTCATAAAATAGGCAATAGTGGCAATAATTTACAGTTAGATGTAGTATTATCAAAACTACGTCCAATTTTAGAAAATGCAGATTATCCGAAAACATTTCAAAATGCCAAATTTGATAGATTAATTTTCAAATGTCAGGGAATTAATTTAACAGGGGTGGTATTTGATACTATGTTAGCAAGTTATTTGCTAAATCCCGATAATACCCATAATTTAAGTGATTTATCTTTAAGATATTTGGGATTACAACTCACAGAATATAATGATATTGTACCCAAAGCAGGGAAAAAAGAAATACAAAAAACTATTGCTGATATTGGCATAAATACAGTAGCATATTATTGTGGAACTCAAGTTTATGCCACATTTCAATTAGTTGATAAATTGCGAAATGAATTAAATCAAATACCAGCATTAGAGAAATTATTGCTAGAGGTAGAACAACCCCTAGAAACAGTTTTAGCAGAAATGGAATATACAGGGGTGAGAATTAATTCCGGTTATTTACAAGAATTGTCTCAGTTGTTAGAATCAGATTTAGCAGTTTTAGAAACAAAAGCAACAGAAATTGCGGGAGAAACATTTAATTTAGGTTCTCCTAAACAATTGAGTTATATTTTGTTTGATAAACTTGCTTTAAGTACCAAATATTCCCGCAAAATTCAAACTGGTTATTCTACCGATGCTGCAACTTTAGAAAAACTCCAAGAAGTTGATACCACAGGTTTGGTTGATGCGATTATTGAATATCGAACTTTATCAAAATTAAAATCTACCTATGTAGATGCTTTACCAGCATTAGTACATCCCAAAAGTCAACGGTTACATACTGATTTTAATCAAACTGTAACTGCAACAGGTAGGTTATCTTCTTCTAATCCTAATTTACAAAATATTCCCATTCGTACTGCTTTCAGTAGACAAATTAGAAAAGCGTTTTTACCCCAATCTGGTTGGTTAATGGTTGCTGCTGACTATTCACAAATTGAGTTAAGAATTTTAGCACATTTGAGTCAAGAACCTGTATTAATTCAAGCTTATCAAAATAACGAGGATATTCATACAGTAACAGCAAAATTAGTCTTTGAAAAAGATGAAGTGACATCTGAAGAAAGACGTTTTGCGAAAACCATTAATTTTGGTGTAATTTACGGAATGGGTTCTTTAAAATTTTCCCGTTCTACAGGTGTGGATAAGAATACTGCAAATGAATTTATTAAGCGATTTAATGAACGATATCCCCAAGTATTTAAATATTTGGAGAGTGTGAAAAAACAAGCTATTTCTCAAGGTTATGTAGAAACAATTTTGGGAAGAAGACGTTATTTTGATTTTACTACTAAAACCTTGAAAGAGTTAAGAGGTAGAAATTTAGAAGATATTGATTTGAGTAAGTTGAAAAATTTGGGTGCTTATGATGCGGGGTTATTGCGTTCTGCTGCAAATGCACCAATTCAAGGTTCGAGTGCGGATATTATTAAAATTGCGATGGTTAGAATACATGAAGTTTTAAGAAGATATCAAGCGCGGTTATTATTGCAAGTTCATGATGAATTAGTATTTGAAATTCCTCCGCAAGAGTGGGAAGAATTGCAATTACAAATAAAGTCAGTGATGGAAAATGCTGTGAGTTTAAGTGTTCCTTTGGTTGTTGATGTGCGTGCGGGTGATAATTGGATGGAGACGAAGTAGTGTTGCAGCCGTAAAACAAATATCTGAACATTATTGCTATATAGTATTCCTACTTTAAAAACTCCATCACTTCTTGTAGAACATCAGCTATATGTGGCTTTTCGCAAGCAATTTTACGCGACACCTTGGAGTTTGCTGGTTATTTCTTGGTGTAAAGCTAGATAATGCTGATAATTTCCTGCCCATTCGACAAACACTTCATCATCAGAAGTTTCTCCCTGGCTATATTTGGCAAAAAAATCTTCTGAACTCATTTGGTACTTGATTTCATAAACATTTAACTGTTTGGTAAGGGCAATCAACGCATCTAGTGGAGATGTATATTCGATAACTTGTTTACGCATTTATTTATCTGTTTAATTGAGTTAACTTAATTAGGGTTTGCTGAAAAAGTCTCTTCGTTAAGGCAGGGAATAGGCAAGAGTTTGGGTGATCTGTTAGTAACCAATTCTTTGAAATTTCACCCGGAAAATGCACGCTTTTAGGAGTATACCCCTGAAAAATCCTGCACTGA
>NZ_JAQMTI010000008.1:0-20974 GCF_028329225.1 Sphaerospermopsis kisseleviana CS-549
AACTGAAAAACCTTGCACTTAATTCCTACTTCAAGAAAAAATCGTTCCTATCCAACTCTTGAAACTGTCACCGTGGCGTAGCACCTGTCACCTGTCACCTAGCCTAATTTGTTTTTTTCTGACTAGCTACTTAGGGTTTGCTGAAAAAGTTATCTGTGAGGGGCCAGGAGTATGGCTAACGCCACGCTTACTTCGACAGGCTCACAAAGTGCAAGCTTTTTGAGGATCATAGCACCTAAAACCAGGCGCAATTTTAATTTTCATCATCCTCAATCCCTTGATTTATCTAGGTTTTACATTTATTCAGCATCCCCTACTTAAACCCCTACAGGAGTTAGGAGTCAAGAGTAAAAATCTCTTATTTTGGAAGAAAATTTTAGCGATCAATTGGGTCAAAAATAATTGAGCTTTGGAATAAAGCATCACATTTTTTGGCTACCATTACGCAAATGTTACTCAGGGCTTGCTGATAGTTATCCATGTCCTCTTGTTCCAGGTAAATTTGAGCAGATTTTTCTAAATCTTCCATGGCTTGTGCATGATTTTCTTCAACTTTACTTTCCCCGTATTGAGCCAATTCATAATAAACCATTCCCCGTTTGAGGTAAACTTTAGCCATCTGGGGATTAATATTTAATGCTTGATTAAAATCTGCGATCGCCTGATTGTATTCTTGATCATAATTACTGCTATATTGGGCAAATTGATAACGAGCCAGACCGCGATGGAAGTAAGCTTCTGCTTGGGAAGCATTCAGTTGAATTGCCTCTGTAAAATCAGCAATTGATTTTTGATATTCTTGTTGAAAATTATTGCTATATTTAGCTATTTGAGAACGGACAATACCCCGTCTAATATAAGCTTCCGTGTCACGGTTATTGATGTTGATAGCTTGATTAAAGTTTTGGATAGCTTTCTGATACTCTTGGTCAGGATCATTACTATACTCGGCCAGCATATAGTAGGCATTGCCCCGATTTACAAATGCTTTAACTTCCTGGGGATTAATTTTTAGGGCTTGGTTATAATCTGCCAATGCTCCTTCATAATCATTCAGATTGTAGCGAGAATTACCCCTATGGATATACAATCTAGAAAAATTAGGATTTTTTTTGATACCTTGGGTAAAATTTTCAATTGCTTGCTCATAGTCTCGTTTTCGATAAGCAGCGTTACCACGATCATAGTAATCTAAATAAGACAGATTTTCCTCTTGAGGATGATTATTTTCTTGGCGAGAAATCAAGCTTTGTTGAGTGTAAGGATTTTGGGAAACAAAGGGACGAGTAAATTTAATCATTAAGTCCAAATACCCCAATAAACCCAAACCCAACAGGCTAAACATAATAGTATAAAACCTTGACTTTTGAGTAGTCTTGGGAGGTTGATAAATAGAAAAATTTTGGGTAAAGACTGGTTGCCAATGATGTAGCGGTGATGCAGAAATCACAGGTCGGCGTGAACGAGGATTTTGTGTGTGGCGCTTTTTAGATTTTCGTCGGGGTTTGAGATGTTCTTTAGAAGCGATCGACTCCAGTGATGGAAAAGGATCACGTCCACCTAAACGCGCCGCACGTTCACACCAAGGACACTTGTCGAGATGATTATGGTAGCGATGCTGGGGGTTAGCAGTACAAGTAACAAGACTCTCTTCAGCGGTGGTTAAAACTGACAACCAAGTTTGAGCAGCAGGACGCAAGTTAGGGTTGTGATGCCCATCCTCAAAACAACGCACAAACAAATCCCGTAAACCGGGAGCGAGCATTTCCCAAGCAGGTGCTATGGGGGTAGGTAAATAGGGAACTTGTTGCCTTTGACTATAAGTAAAATGACCAGCAACGATTCGGACTTCGTAAGTTGGTGGATCAAACTGACCTTGAAAAATCCCGGAAAATGGGTGAGTACCTTCCATTAATAATTGAAATATCAGCACCCCTAACCCAAATAAATCATGGTAAATTTCCCGATCATAGTCAGCAAAAGTTTTATTCTGTAGTTCTGGTGGAGTATACTCTGGTTTACCAACTGCACAACGATAAACAATGTTTTGCTGTGGATCACGAACTTGAAATGAATCTGTATCTACCAAAGTCACTAAGGCAGTATCACTAACTAAAATATTTGACTCATTAACATCACCAATACAATACTGGCTCGCGTGTAAAGCTGCAAAAGCTGCGGCCAAATTACGAGCAGTCCTAAGTAAATACTGATAATTAAATAAAGGACAATTTAGGCGACGGGTTCCCGGATGATAAAAGTCCATGATCGGACGCATCCCCCGAATCCGGGGCATTAAAAAGCCGACGATACTACCACTACCATCCGCAGCTTGTAACAACTCCTGAGGCCAAGCAATGGAAATATGCCCCAAATTAGCTGTTGGGTTTTCTGGGGGGTTGGCAATCATGGTCTGAAGTTTGTGAGCATGGGTCAGAATTGGTTTGTGATATATTTTGGCCACTAAATTTTCATCTGATGGCACGGCATAGACACAGGCTTCACCCCCACGTCCCAAATTGACCGTGAGATTGAGAATTTCTTTCTGCCCAAGAGAACGAAGTACCTGCATAGTGAAATGACTGTTAACAGTGGTTATTGAAAGGGAATGGGGATTGAAGTACAGACGACCTGATCGGTCGTCAATACGAAATTAAGAATTTAAAAAACGCTGAATCTGAAACTGACAGTCTGGACTATCAACCCTACCCAATAAACATTGTTTATGAATTGCTTAGTGCTGCTATGATAAGAGTCAAATCATCATCTGTGCGATTAGTAATTCTTTCAGAGCATAAAAATTTGACTAGTTGCTCTTTGGCAACGACCTTATCTTCAGCATTGGCTACAAAGTCGAATAAAGGAAAAAAGAATGGTTTGTGGGGTTCACCAACAAGCATATTCAAAGCCAGCATTTGTAGTCCATCAGTGAGAACGCCGATATTAACTATGTGCTGACGCAAAATTTTTATCTGGGTTGTAGTTAAGGCATCAGGTGAAGTCAAAAATGTGGTTTCGTTAATGTATTCACCCCTATTAGGGATTGTCAGCGCCTGTAAGTTACCTGTACTATCCTTGGCTACAGCTAAACCATCACCGATTTGGGCTACTGCTACAACTTTTGGTGTGGCGATCGCAATAATTAAGGTAGTTGCTAAATCTGATGACTGATGTTTGCAGGCCACCGCCTCATCTTCTACTGCTTTTTTAGCAGCTAACATGGCATCAGTTAACAAATTACGCAAAAGAGTATCCTCAGTAAAGGTACTGTGAGTAATTTCGCAATTTGAAATATGTTCTATTGCTGTTTCTACAGCAATCATCGCTCCCACTTTTCCCAAAGTTGCTGAACCAGCCCCATCTGCTGCTGCTGTCACTAAGACATTATTTGGCAATATCTGCCAATGGTGAGCATCCTGACATAACTGCTGGTTTTTAATGTGGCTAGTTCCACATACCGAAGCGGCTACTATCCGCCATTGAGGAATCTGTTTTGGTGTGTTCATAAATTTTTTCTCACAGCTATAGCAGGTGATAGGTGACAGGTGACAGGTGACAGGTGACAGGTGACAGAGTGGAAAGTTTGCTTGTATATTAGTTTTGTCAATGGCTTACGCCATGCTGCGCTATCAGTTCGTGAACTACCACCTGAGTTGTTGCTATAACTGCTAACTGATAACTGATAACTGTTAAACAGACCCCCAACCGATTGGTGGTAGTGCTACTTGCTCGTCTACTTTGGAATGGGAAACCGCTGACATACTTGCTGAAAGCCAAACAAACATTTCAATAAAGTTTAACCCTTTAAGTTTCAGGGGAGTACGTACAGCTATTTGACTTAAACGGTTCATATTAGCATTTTCTACTCCTACCGTAAAAAAGGCAACACGTTTATTCGCCTCATCTCCTTGTAGCCTCTGTATTGCTTGTTCTATAACATCATCTAGCTCACCTTGTGGCTCACCATCTGTAATCATAAATACCCAAGGACGGTAGTAAGCAATGCCATTGGCACGATACTGAGATTTGCGTTCTTGAATTATTTCTAACGATTTATTAATTCCTGCCCCCATTGTCGTTAGTCCTTGGGCTGTTAGAATAGGTGGGTTGAATTGGTCTGCTGTTACAAAGTCTTGCACAATATTGACATGACTATCAAAAGTAACAATTGCTACTTCTACCCTTCTAGCTGCCAATGAATTTTTTAGTAGCTCATCCTTAAAACTCAGTAGGCCTTGATTTAAAGCCTCAATCCTTTCTCCTTGCATGGAGCCAGATGTGTCTAGCAATAGCACGCACGGACAACGTGGTTCTGGGTTTTCTGCAAATTCTACAACTTCATCTAGTTTTAATGTATCCAGCATAACCTTTTGTGTTATGTTATAGTCCAAAGCGTTACTTTCCCTTGCTCAAAGTATCATAGTCTCCCAGACTAGTACAACTACAAGTATGGTATTTTGCGGTAGATGGATAAAAATTCATCCATGCAAATTATTCCAATCAAATTATCTATTTCAGGAAACTTGAATCACCATATACTTTAGTTAAAGCTAATTAATCAGGGGGAGAAACATTATTTTTGGGTAGATAACCTATCTATCATTTATATCCAAATCATTAAGAATATAATATTCAATATATACATTTCTAAGAAATAAAAATTTAAAGATTTTATGTGGAAAATTTGCTAATTATCAACCAATCAGGAAACACAGTTAATACCGCAATGGGAAAATGTGTACCCTGTAATAATGAGAACAGAAAGTTTTACTCTTCTGGAAAATAGGAAAATATTTGACAGTCTAGTATTATTATGTAATTCACGGAGGATTAATTGATATAGCTGGAGGTAGATTTATGATATTTCATCATCAATTAGTTGGTTGATAGAGAAATATGAAAATAAGTGAAGGGAGAAAAACCTTTACCTTTGACCCAAACCAACTTACTAATTCCCATTTCTTGACCGAGCAGTATTGAGACATATTTCACCTAATCCAGAAATTCATTATTGCTCCAGACTCAATCAATAGTAAAGCAATTTTTCTTTAAAAACTGTAAAAATATGAATAATACTGGCACATTTACCAAACTATCTCCTAAACGTTTATTAAGACAGTTAAGCAATTCTTCTGACACTACTTGTTTACAAGTTTTAAACAATTCAGTGCTATGGTCAATATACTTAGACCAAGGCAAAATTATCTATGCCACTCATTCAGTAGAACCCTTTGATAGACTGGAACGGCATATACGTCGTCTAAGTCAGCAAATTCCCGTAATGAGTAATGAACTTCGTGTACAATTACGCATGACGTTTGAACCTGACTGGCAAACTCAGTTAATTGAACGTAGTGATGATGAACACCAACAACCGCCGGAATATCAAGCTATTTATTGGTTGGTGAATGAAAAACATTTACTCTCTCACCAAGCTGCGTTACTGATTCAAGAGTTAGTAAAAGAGGTAATCGAATCATTTTTGTTGATTAGAGAAGGCACGTTTGAATTAACAGCAACAGTTAATAGCCTACCGAAAATTTGCAAACTTGATGTTGATAGTATTATGGAACACTGCAAAAATCGGTTGCAAAATTTGCAGTCTTTCGCTCCTCAAATCTCTTCTCCTTATCAGCGTCCATACCTGTTGATTAACAGTAAATTTTATGATAAACAATTACCAGAATTACAGCAAAATATCACTACCTGGATGAAGGGTTTTAGCCTGCGTCATTTGGCAGTAATTATGAATCTCGATGAGGTGGAACTGGCTCGAACTTTATACCCGCATATCCTTCAGGGTTCGATTATTTTGCATGAACCGGATCCTCCATTCGATAAATTACCTAAAACCTTTGAAGATGTTTCACTAGCTCCTAGATACAGCACAATCAGAATTAATGGCAAATCGTTTAAGGTAGAAGCATCACCATCCATTACCCTGGGAGAGAACCCTGTACCTCAAGTTTCTGCTTTACCAAAAGAAAACCTTGAGCAATCAACCATACCCAATAACATACTAACTAATGGGGAAAACGTAACCGCTGCTACCATAACCGCTAAAAAGCCTTACAAAATTATTTCTGTAGATGATAGTCCGACGGTTCTCAAAGAAATCAGCCGTTGTTTGGAAGATGAAAATGTTGCTGTAGTAACTATTAATGATCCAATCAAAGCAGTGATGTCTATCATTAGGCATAAACCCGATTTGATTTTATTGGATCTGAATATGGCGGGAATTGATGGTTATGAGTTATGCCGAATTATTCGTAATAATTCAATGTTTAAGGAAATTCCCATTATTTTTGTGACTGGTAGTAAGGGAATTATTGATAAGGTGAAAGCAAGAATGGTAGGAGCTTCTGGTTATTTAACTAAACCTTTTACTCGTGCGGAACTGTTAAAAATGATTTTCATGCACTTGGCGTAAAGGTGACTGGGGAATGGTGACTGGTGACTGGTGACTGGGGAATGGTGACTGGTGACTGGTGACTGGTGACTGGTGACTGGTGACTGGGTTAAGATGAATAACCCAATTCCCAATTCCCAATTCCCAATTCCCAATTCCCAATTCCCAATTACCCATTACCCATTACCCATTACCTGAGAACTGTGGCACAAGTTGTATTAGAAAACGTTTATAAAAGTTTTCCTCCCCGGAAGGGGGAAAGTGTGAAGACACAGCAGTCATCACCAGAAAAAGAGGGTGCAGATAGTATTAATGTCCTCAGACGCATTAATTTAACCATTGCTGATGGTGAATTTATGGTGTTGGTGGGACCTTCTGGTTGTGGTAAAAGTACCTTGCTGCGGCTAATAGCAGGGTTAGAGGTGATGACTGGGGGTAATATTTGGGTGGGTGATAGCACCAGCACGCCCGCAGGGCTTCGCCTAATTAATGACTTACCCCCCAAAGCGCGAGATATTGCAATGGTGTTCCAAAATTACGCCCTTTACCCCCACATGAGTGTTTATGACAACATTGCTTTTGGGTTACGTCGTCGTTTGGGAAATGGTGAAACAATTTCTACCCGTAATTTTCGTACATGGGGAGAAAATCTACTTGTGGGAGTGACTAAAAAACTACCCAAAGGACTGCGTTATCTTTCTCCAAAAGAACGCACAATAGAACAACAAGTGCTGAATGTTGCCCAATTATTACAAATTGAAAATTTATTAAATCGCCTACCTAAACAGTTATCAGGAGGACAAAGACAAAGGGTAGCATTAGGGAGAGCGATCGCCCGAAATCCTCAAGTATTTTTAATGGATGAACCCTTATCTAATTTAGATGCTAAATTACGGGCAGAAACCCGCACCCAAATTGTTAAATTACAGCGTCAGTTGGGGACAACGACAATTTACGTTACCCATGATCAAACTGAAGCTATGACAATGGGCGATCGCATTGCCATCATGTCTGGGGGACAAATTCAACAAGTCGCCCCTCCTTTAGAACTATATAATTATCCTGCTAACCGCTTTGTAGCCGAATTTATTGGTTCACCACCAATGAATTTTATTCCGGTAGAATTTCATGCACCTTTATTAATTACCCATGCTAATTTTCGCTTTACCCTCCCAGATGTATGGGGAAAAGCATTACAAAAATACGATGGACAAACTGTAATTTTAGGTATTCGTCCAGAACACTTAATGTTAAGTGTACCAGCTACCAAAAATTTACCAGTTAAAGTAGATTTAGTAGAGAATTTAGGAAACGATAGTTTTCTTGCTGTAAGAATATATAACCCTGATTTACCAAATACAGATGGTCAAACTTTACAAGTACGAGTTCCTCCAGATAGATTTATCAGTTTGGGTGAGCAACTTTGGTTATCATTAGTTTCTGAAAAACTCCACTTTTTTGACCTAGAAACCGATTTAGCCATATTTCCCAAAGGTAGGTAATAGGCGACTGGGGAGAAAAATTTTAGATTTTAGATTTTAGATTTTAGATTGGAGTTGACAAAAATAAATAATCCAAAATCCAAAATCCAAAATCCAAAATAAATAGCTCCTGACTCCTTGAACTTTGATTCTGAGATTATTAACTATCATCATTATCGGTTATGCCGATTTCTTATCCCTATGGCTATTACGGACTTCTACTTTTTGCTTACCAGCAACTTCCAGATAAGCTAAATCTTTAATTTTCTTGCTCAAGCTGCTAGGTGCTAAATGACTCTCTGACCTTTTCTCTGTTGGTGATGGAGCAATTTTCAAATTTTCATTCTGTTGAGGGTTAGACCGACTATTGCGAGAGTTTTCTTTGAGTAGTCGGTTATAAGTACGGTAAGGAATGTAATGCAAAGGATTGTAACCAACAAACCGCAACATTAACACACAAGCCCAAGAATACTTACCAGCGAGAATTGCTTCTATTACTTGGTCAAACTGTTCAGGATTGATTTTTTTGTCAGGGAGTCCACTATTTCCAGAAATGCCTTGATTCATAGTACGTTTGAGTTTTATTTCAATGAGGTAAATTGTCGAGTTTCTTCGAGTGTTATTGTCAAGTGCTATTTACAACTGCAATACACAAACTGCAATACACAAACTGCAATATCAGTTCACCACACCAACATTTACCAGTTGATCGCAGGAAGTGATATCGTACCTTCACCCAGTAATTTTGGTTTGGTTGATGACTATTTGTGAAACAGTTGTTGAATTAATTACAGGAATATATTGGTAATAGACCAGTAGCCAATGTTGAAAAATATAGATTCACCTTTTCCACAGGCACATCCAGAAATTTTACAACTTCTCAGCAGTTCCCGTAATTAAGAGCAAAAAAGCTATTCCTAAAACTGCTCTGTTGTGTTCGCTGCATCCAGATACGGTGAAGCAAAGTTTTAGTTTTGGCAATTTTTACTGCTAACTGGTTCGTTGTCTGTAGGTTTGGGAGCAACTTCCATAAACTAACTTTCAAAACTAAGCTGCTTGGGGTTGCTTGTTCTGCTCTAGCTTTTATCTTCCCCAGTGTCTTAGTTATTAAAGTTGTGATTTGCGTTGTGATTTGCGTTGTGATTTGCTTTCCTGGGATGTTATTGACTTGTGCTATCTTGCCTATACACTCCCACATCACAACTCTGGGTAAAAAATCTAATTTCTTCTCCCAAACTACATCAACAAAGGCTGAAAGTGCTTTATTCTCCCAGGATGTTGACTTGTTGCTTTTATTTTTAATTAATACGTCACTACTTTGGGGTAGGACTGATAAATTTACCGTTGGTGAAAGTACGAGACTTTCCCCGGATGCCTGACGAAAATGTAAATCAGAGCGTTGTATCCCTAAATTACCTCGTGGGCTTGGTGTTTCGACTGCATTTGACCTGATGATTTGTTTCATGACCTGACCTGTGATTGAAAACCTGACTGTTTTTAATCAAGTCTGTTTGCTGCTTTGCTGTATTGACCCTGTTGTACAGTTTTGTAACCTCGTCGCTGTGGTTGCTGGTGAAAGCAACTGCTATTGGTTACTTGTGTTCTGTGATTTTTGCTGACTCCTGAAAGAAAGGAAAAAATTTACCATCTTTCTGTAATTCAGCGGGTTTAGTAGATGCAGTTGTGTCTTCTAAAAATTCCACAAGCTGTAATTCAATAGATGTTCCCTGAATATTATTGTATAACTAGCCGCCGAAAATTATTAAGTCTTTTCAGTAAAGTTTCATAATTTTCCAGTCAGCTAAGAAGAGCATTCATATTGCCTTCTTAAAAGCTACATTCGTATTTATACTATTTTTTTTCTCTAATGTCATCTGCCACTTTGGCAGTCTTATAAGTTAAATTTACTGAATATCTCAGAATGTTCATTTAGGCAATGTGCAACTTTCACTTTTGTCCCATTTTTGTCAAGAAAATGGGGGGTAACACCCCTCATTTTATGAGGTTATCAAAGTTGATTATCTTGATTTTTCTGCCAATTATTACTATTAACTAAATTCACAAACCTTTATAAATTAAGCATTCTAGAGAATTTTATCAAAAAACAATACCGGATTTTTCATAAATTTCACTCTAGAAGTTTAGTGATTATATATTGTTATATGTTTTTCTTTTAGGTCTGATGGGAGAATCATTAGGGCTACACTTATTCTTAATGGCGGCTGGTAAATACATAGTAATAATTGTATATCAATAAGTCCGATCTTCTAAAAATTAAGTTGTTGTTGATACTATTTTATGATATACTACATTTATCGTCTTTATCACACAAAGTTACACATAAAAAAACACCCATAAGCGGGTGTGTTAAGAGAAAAAGTAATATATTAAACCTGCATTTAATCATGTAATCAAACCGCTCAATATAAATTAAGCGTCATCAGAGAATTGTGAATTTAGCTGAGTGAAAATTTTGAGTTTTTGTGAAGTCAAGTAACTCAGTTGCTAGGGAGAAAAATTATCATGTCAATTTTATTATGTGTAAATGTAAATCGTTAATTATGATGAGTTTGTGTTTTAGAGATTATGAAAAATTGATACTTATGTGATTCAGTAGGTGAATTTGGTGATATACAAATTTTGAGATTTGGGCAGTAATTCACATTGGTTTTTACTTGCCAATCAGAAACCAAAGAGCTATAATATAAATCCCTAGCACTGGAACTCTTTTTTTATGAGTAACGGTGCAGTTGGTTGTAAACCTGAAACAATCAAAATCGTTGCTGCTGCTTTTGCTGACCCTACATAGACCTAGATTTTGTTTTGTACTAAATTTTGTACTATCTGGCTGGTTTTCAGTCAAGGTTAAACAACACAATTAAGCGCAGAAACTCATAGCATCTGACATGAGAGTAACTTTTATATTCTGAATGCCAGCTAATTCTATCAGGGTGAGGTAGGTTTTACGGTTTTTATATTGAATGTTCATTTTTCCAATGTTCCTGGAGATAAGTTTTAAGTGGGTTGTCCTCGATGCTTCAAAGTGAATTTTGAATTATTTCTGTATCCTTTGGCACAAAAATGTTCGCATTCTGAGAAAAAGAGTAGTTATCTATAGACTTTGTTGATGAAACAGGTGTTCATTGCGTATTTTCAAACATGGGTATAGGGGTTGAGAACTTTCAACTATTACTATTACTGTTTTTTTCTCAGGATTCCGGAAATAACCAGAAAATAAAATCACATTTCTGCTGATACATTTTTTAACTATAAAAGATGTTTATTTACGACAAATCTTAAAAAAATCTAAAATTTTTACGTAAAGTTCTGCATAAGTGCTTGAGCGAAATGTTACCAAAGGATATGGGGAGGTGGGGTGATGGGGAGGGAAATAAATTCTTCCTTCTTCTTTCTCAACTCCTATTATCTTCTTACTGTCACCTGTCACCTGTCACCTATTCCCAATTCCCTCTTATACATTATTTAAAGCATAGGTAAACTGCCCAGATAGCCATTGCCCGTAAATACGTACTAGCGCGAAAAGTACCTGCTGCGGTGATAGCTTCCGGGGTGCGGAACTGTAAACCGTTTTCATAAACTTGTTTAACCACCGCTTCAGTTAAACGCAAACCTTCATTTTTCATCCCCATCTGTAACAAAAATGCAGCTAAACCAAAATTAATACCTGTCCAAACTTCTAGGGGATGGGTAGCGTTGGGGTTTTCTGGTGAACCATCGGGAAGGACACCGTTTGCAGCGCCAAATTTTCCATTTTGGAACTTGAGGAAACAAGCATTATATATAGTAGTCAAAGCAGAAAGAGCGTTATCAGTGGGTACAATATCTGGTAAACTAAGCAAACGAGCATAAAATTGCCCACATAACTGATCAGCCATCACCACATTAGAACCACTTTCACTATCCAAACGGTAAAACTGACCATTCCACAGTTTTTCTTGATAAATTGGTTGTGATTGATTTAACCAAGTTTGATAGATTGATTTTTGGGAAGTTGTGTGTTTATGATCTTTGAGAATATCACAAATAGCGATCGCACTTTCTAACGCTGCTAACCACAAACCACCACAATAAGCACTAACACCATTTAACCGCCAATCGTCAAAAGTCTGATCCGGTGCGCCAGAATTTTCTGGTATACCATCTCCATCTAAATCAAATTGTTTCACATAATCCAAAGTTTGCACAATTGCATCCCAACATTCTGCGAGAAATTCGATATCATTTGCACCAGTAAATAGAAAATCGCGGTATACTTGCAAGACAAAATCACAACCTAAATCTTTCCACAAATTGCAATCTTGATAAGCAGTATAATTGGTTTTTTCCCAAACCCACTCATTAGGTGCGCCTAAGTCGTGAGGTGTAGCACCTGCTACTTTACGGATAGCTTGGGGACTTTCAGTGTTGATGGTGAGATAATAACCGATAATTCTAGTTCTATCATCACTTTGGGGAATTGCCCTAGCAAATGCACGCATAACGGCTTTTTCTAGTTCTGGGAATAACATTAATAACCCGAAAGAACCGTATAACCGCACATCTAAACTTTCATACCAGCGGTAATCTAAACATTCTAACACTGCAAATTGACCGATGGGGTCTTTTTCCGTTGCTGCACTCCAGAGAGTACCCCCACTGGTTAAGTCGTAGAGTTCGTTAAATAACGCCATTTTCAACCAGTCGGGTAAGTCTTCCCGGTTTAAAATAGGACTTTGCCAGTTTTGAATTTGCGATCGCCAATTATGATATTCTTTCAGTGCATGGGTAGCAATGTGCCAAGCGTTATCACCACTACAACCAAAAAAGTCTGTATATCTGCGATAATAGTTTACACCTTCTGCAAACTCTGTCACCGGAAAATCCCAACTTAACACAAAAGGAACTTCTAAAGTTTCCCCTGGTTGCAAAGTGAAACGCACAGCAACAGCAGCACCTAAACGAGTATTTTCATCTGTGGGAGTTTCATCTAAATAATTAGTTAAAGAACCATCTTTACTAAAAGTCTGCCAAATTTCCTCACCATTTCCTATAGTGTTAAAACGGGAATGATAAAATAATTCAACTTGATCATTTTTAGCAGTAGCAATACACCAAGTTCCGTCACCTTCTTGGGGCGTTCCATTATTAGTAACTCGACCTAAAACACAACCTAAAAACTTATCATCTTCAACTAACCAATTATAGTTACCTTTACTTTCTCCCCATTTTGGTTGATATTCATAAACAGGACTGCCATCATCTCTAATTTTCACATCAGGAGATTTTAAAACATTGGTAAACCAACCTGCCATATTTTCCCAAGTTAGCATTATACTAACAGTAATTGGTTGGTTAGTTGGGTTGTGTGCAGTCCATAGGAAAACCGCTACAGGATAACTGGTTTCTTGGTAATTATTAGCCCAGATAGGTGAAAATTGTTCACAGGTTAATTGAACTGGAAAAACATTTTCATAAACAAACCAACTGCGAGGATAAAGTGCATGATAATTTCCTGTGGTTTGGGTTGTGGTTGATGTGGGATAAAATTCCCAAGTTTGTAATGTGTTATCTTCTGGGGGTTGGGTAGATAATGCGTAGGTTTTGTCTGATGTAAAGATGCTAAATTGACAAGCAGGGACATTTTTAAATGTATGTTCTCCACCGTCAATGTGCCATAAATTGAAATCTCCGCGAGAGGAACGACCGATACAACCTGCACCAAAACCACCTAATGGCATTCCGTGAAATGGTCCATCATCGAGGTTGCTGGGATAGCGCACCGTGTAGGGTTTTTCCCATCCTAAACCGATGGGGCGTTTCCAGGTGTAGGGGGGTATTTTTGGGGTGTTCATGGTTTTGAGGATCACATTTTTGATGTTAATGCAGGGTAGCTGTTTATGTGGTTTTTTTCAAGTAGTTATGAGGTTGTTTTTTTCTCACGCAGAGGCGCAGAGGCGCGGAGAGGAGGAGAGGGTTTTAATTTTTGGTTGAAAGGTTTTTATTAATTGATATTTTGTTAATAGTCTTGGTATGCTAAAATAAGTAAGATTTGTTTCTCAAGTGGCGAAAATATGGTTAACACTTACGATTAAGTTTTTAATATCGTTGATTGCGAAAATAATTAGTAAAGGAAATGGTAAATAATGCTGGCAAGTTATATTGATAAAGCAATGGAATTGGCGGTTTATGAAATTATTGAAGATGATGGTACTTATTGGGGTGAAATTCCGGGTTTACAGGGTGTATGGGCAAATTATAAAACTTTAGAAGGTTGTCGGCGTGAGTTAAGAGAGGCGTTAAGTGATTGGTTGGCTTTGCGTTTACGTTTGGGGTTAGATATTCCTGTAATTGAGGATATTAATTTAAATCAAATTACACAATCTGTATAAAATGCCTAGATTAACTCCTGTTTCTTGGAATGAGTTAGTAAAGCGTCTACGTGAGTTAGGTTTTGAAGAACCCTATGCTGGAGGGAAACATCCACAAATGCGACGGGGTGACTTGACTGTGATTATTCCTAACCCTCATGAGGGTGATATTAGTGTTGGTTTATTATCTCGGTTGTTACGACAGGCTGGAGTTTCTAGGGAAGAATGGTTAGGAGGATAGAATAATGTTGTTAATAATGTTAACAAAGATCCCCGACTTCTCTGTTTAATCTTAGGTAAATAATGTTAGTTTATCAAAGAAGTCGGGGATCTAAATGCAGGTTTAGCGATGTGGAAATAGTTACTAAAAATATTAATATAGGCAAAAATTCATGATATTTTTGTGCTACAGGTGTTAATATTTGATTATATCTGATTATATTTTTGTTATTTAAACCTAATACTAGAAAGAGTGCATATAATATTAAATTTATGCATTTGTAAATATATATGTATATAAATGTACGTATATTAAAAACAGTAAAAATACTATGATAAGACTTATCTTTTAAACTAGACTTACTATTTATTTGTAGTGTAATTTGTGATATAAAATTTATACATATACTATTTAATGAGTTATAGGGTTTGTGACTTTGACAAAAATTGCCCCTGGACAACCACTGACAGGCACACAAAAGGATGGTTTGCGGTTAGTGTCCCTCTTAGGAGGGGGTAAACGTGATGTTGTGTTGGCCATTGATGTAACGGAAAGTGTGGGTTTAAATGACCAAGGACGTATTCGGTTACGTCAAATAGTTGAAGACAGTCTCAAACCGGGAGATTCTGTTTATGTTGTTCCTTTTGCTCAAAATGTGGTTTCTGATGATGTGATTTCTCTAGAAAATCCATTGGGAACACCGATATATTTTAATCATAAAAATATAGAAAATATTAATAAAATTTTAGCGAAAATTCCGTTAAATTATGATCCAAATCGTTATGGTACAGATATTCAAAGGGCAGAGTTAACAGTATATCAAGGTATAGCACAGATTAATCAAAATCGGCTGACGAAAAATCAACCAATTAAACCCCAGTCGGTTGTTTGGGTTACTGATGCACCGTTATTTACAAAGCCAGGAATTACGTCAGAAGTTTGGATAGAAACCCCTCGTGATAGTCCGTTTAGAATTGCTACATCCCTGGAAAGTCAAGAAAGACAAAATTGGTTGAATACTTTGCCTTTAAAAGAGCGATCGCTTATCATTAAAAATCAAGATAATAAAGATTATACACTATCTGTAATAGACCTAAATCCTACGGTTCAAGAATTTTGTACACCAGCACCAGGAGGTCAAGAAACTTGTTTAGTTAATCCTTATTTGCTGAAACAGTTATGGCTACCCAGTTTCATTTTATTATTAATATTGGCTGCTGCCTGTTGGAGTATCTTCAAATTTGCCAAATTACAAAAAAAATGGGATGTGCGAGTCAAGTTTGAATCGAATGGAGAACATGAAGAACAAATATGTAGATTACCAAATAATAAAAAAATTGCAATTGGTGAATATGATCCTACCTGTGTAGATTCTATAGACTGTCCCAGTGGAGAATTACAAGCTTATTTAGAACGTAAAGGAGAAAAACTTTATCTAGTTCCTACATCAGATTCTAAGATTGAACTCAACAACAAAAAAGTAAAATCAAGAACTCTGATCACAAATTTTAACTTTACCTTAAATTGTCCAGATAAACGCCAGCGCGAACACGAAATAACCATCAAAATCAAAAAATAGTATTCAGGGTAAAAACTATGAATCAAGCAACAACAAACGAAACTCAATATAGAGGAATTAACCGTACAATTTGTATCGGGTTGGGTGGTACTGGTAGAGATGTTTTAATGCGAATTAGACGGTTAATTGTTGACCGTTATGGAGATTTAAATAATTTACCAATTGTCAGTTTTGTTCATATTGACACAGATAAAGCATCAACCCAAGTTACAGGTATTAGAACAGGAAGTAGCTATCATGGTGTGGATTTAAGTTTTAAAGAAGCTGAAAAAGTCAGTGCTACCATGTCATCGAAAGATGTCACCATGTTTGTGGACGGACTAGAACGACGTTCAGAATATAATAGTTACGGACCTTATGATCATATTGGGATCTGGTTCCCTCCTCAGTTATTGCGGAATATTAAAGCAGTGGAAGAGGGAGCAAAAGGTATTAGACCTGTAGGAAGATTAGCATTTTTTCACAACTATCAAAAGGTGAAAACAGCAATTGAAACAGCAGAAAGACGCACCAGAGGACACGAATCTTTATTACTAAAATCAGGTTTTAAAATAGAACCGGGATTAAGTATTTTTGTTGTTGGTTCTCTTTGTGGTGGTACGGGAAGCGGAATGTTTTTGGATGTTGCTTATAGTTTAAGAAATCTTTATGGGGATCAAGGCGCTCGCATTTTTGGCTATTTAGTAATTAGTCCAGAATTGTATGGTAATACTCCTAACATGAATGCTAATACTTATGCTGCATTAAAAGAATTAAACCATTACAGTAATCCTGGTACAGAATTTGCAGCTTGTTATGATATTGAGAATCTGTCCATTATTAAAGAAAAACGTCCACCTTTTGATTATGCTTATTTGCTATCTAATCAGACTGGTGGAGAATATGAAATACTCACCCAAGGTAAACTATGTAATGTGATTGCCCATAAAATAGCCTTAGAATTTTCTGGTGAACTTGGTTCAGTAGTTAAAGGAAATCGAGATAATTTTTTACAACACATAATTCAACCAGATAAACACCCCCGCCCTAATACCCAAAGATACTTAACATTTGGACTTTCTGCCATTTATTTTCCCCGTGATACGATCATTCAAATAGCCTTAACTAAAGTCAGTTCAGAATTAGTTAGATTTTGGTTAAATGGTAAAGGTCAAAGTCCTGATCCTGTCAACTTACTTGAACAATTTTTGATTCAAAATCACTGGCAAAGTGATCTAGCAAAACGTGATGGATTAATTAATAAATTATCCGAGTCTGTAGAAGAATCTAGCAAGACTTTTAGTAATAGTTTGAAAGCTTGGCAAACTAAATTATTAAAATTAATCTCTGAATGTAAAAATAAAGATGATCGGACAAATGTTAGGCAACAGTTAGCCACAGAATTTACTAAACAATTCCGTACTGTACAACCAGGAGAAACGGAAAGTATTCGCGGTTATTGGTTAACAAAATTAATTCAATCTGCCCCTAAAATTGCCAAAGAACTTAATACCAATATTGATGATTATTTGATTAAGCTACTTACACCCATAGAAGCTAAATTTTCTATTAGAAATACCCGTAATTGGTTAGAAGCACTGCAACATGAACTGCATAAATATCAACGAGATTTGCAAGAATCCATAACTGATTGTGGGGGAATGAAACGCATAGAAGATGTAGAAAGAAAATGGGATAATACTGACCAAATAATTGAAGAACTGGAAAATAAATTTATGCTGATTGGCAATTTAAAAAATAGCCAATTTCAAGATGAATCTAAAAAAGCTATTCAGGAAGTTTGTAAACTGATCAGGCATAATTTTGATTTAACAGTTTTACAAGAGACACTGAAAATAGTTAATCATTTACAAAAGCACATTCAAGAAAGAGAAAAACAAGTTGCGGCTTTTAGCAGTTTGATAGAAGACTTACAAAGTGCTTATGAAAAAGAGGAACGAGAATTAAAACAATTGAATTTTGATGAAATGAGTGGGGAGGCTATTTTTGATAGTGAAGATATAGAACTTTGCTATCAAACAATGTTACCGGAAAATGATCTGCGTTCTCAATTAGTATTAGCAAGTTCAGCGATTACCGAAGCAACTGGTAAAGATCCATCCTTGGCATTTTTACTCAATCGAGAAAGAGTTACATACTCTCAAATAAAACAGGAAATTGATCCCAAAGTTGTGAAAATATTTGCTTTTCGTGGTAGCAATATTGTTAATTCTGTGATTAAACGCTTCATGAAAAAATATTCTTCCTCCGCAGGTGCTACTCGGTTAACACAAATTATGCAGGAAGCTCAACCTTTACTGAGGTTAAATTTGAATGATCCTTATTTTCGAGATGATCCTGCTAAAAGTAGTAAATTAATAGGATATAAAGATACAGACGAATCAGATGTGACAGAATTTAAAAAACTGCTAACACAAGATTTAGGAATTTCCTCAAGTGTTTTAAAAGCAATACAAGCAGATGATGAAATTTTAATTGTCAATGAGTATGCAGGTTTTCCATTGAGATTAATTAGTAGTCTAGAAAGAATGCGAAACCCATATATCAGAGAACAAAATTCTGGTACATCTTTTTTACACAATGATGCTCGCGCTTCTTTTTCTGATATCATTCCCCCTGATGCAAGAATAATTGAACAAGTGGAGGATATTTTTTATCCCTGTTTAGCTTTGGAATTGTTAAACGAAAATCAGGAAAATCAGGAGGTAGAATTTCAACATTATGACTCTTTCCGAGATAGTTATTACACTGCTGCGGTGAGTGCAAATTGGATGCAAGCTTTAGAAGATTTAGCTAATAACCGCAATATGGCGAATACTTTACAAAAGATATTAGATGATGTAATTTCTGATATGCAAAATGATCCCACATTATGGGATAATGAATATCTACCTAAACTCAGGCAATTTCCAGATAAACTGAAAAAAATACCGGAAGATAGTCCTAATTTTCCCTATATCCAAAAAGTCTATGTTTCACCAGATAATATGCAACCTACAATCAAAGAGGGGGTAATAAATCGTTTTTGGAAGAAGATGGAAGCAATGTTTAAAAATAGAAATCAAAATTCACTTCCACCTAGAGATAAAATCGAAAATCAAAAAGCTCTTGTTGGGGAAATAGTAGCTAGTTCTCCTCTGGATAATTCTGATACTCAAAATCAAGATAAATTACGCTCAGAATTAGCGCGTTTAAAAGAGTTATTTGATAATAACTTGATTCCTCAAGAATATTATCAGATACAAATGCAAAAAATTCTTGACAAATATCTAACCTAAAATATCTTGTTATGGGTAGTTCACATCTACCCACTTTTAACCATCTTTCCGCACTACCAAAGGTATTTTTTATGATTCCACCCCTACCACCTTATTTAATTTTTATCACTGTTGTTCTTGTGATTCTTCCATCTCTGGTAACTATTTTTCTTAGGATATCTCTTTACAAATATTTAATGGATTTGAGTAATAAAATTCAAAGATTGATTAAAAAACAAGCACCTGGGAAACGGTTAAAAATTATTGAAACATTAGAGGAGAGATTTAAACAAGCATCTCAACAATTAGAACAGGTAAATACAACAGCATTAATTGATCAAGTTTATAGTCAAGAAAAAATCAAGGGTTTCACCTGTGAACAAATAGATTATTTATGTCGCATCTTACCCAATTTATTGTTAGCATTTGGGTTACTTGGTACTTTTTTAGGTATTACTATTAATTTATCTACTCTCAGTCAAGCAATTAATCAAACTAATGCTAGTGATGTCAGTAATTTAGTTGCTGAATTAAAGAAACCATTAGAAGGAATGAGTATTGCTTTTACTACCAGTCTAACGGGATTATTATTTAGTGCTTTGTTAACGGTAGTCAATTTCATTTTTAATAGTGGACTTGCTAAATATCGTCTGCTTAGTTCTTTGGAAGATTATCTAGATAATATTTATTTTCCACAAGTGCAAGGTGATACTCGTCTTGATAGAATAGTTAATAGAATGGTAGATCAGCAGGATGAATTTTTAACAAATTTTGGTCGAGTAGTGCGCGAAGCGGTAGAAAAATCTATGGGTAAGGTAGCACAACAAATTGCTGATGGAAATAAACAAACTATGGATTTAGCTAGACGAGTTTATGAAAAATTTGATGCTGCTGCTGGAACTATTTCTGGTGCTGCGGATGAGTTTAAATATTCAATAAATAATTTGCAAGATTCGATGACGGAAATGCAACAAACATCCCAAGTTTTTAAAGATGCGGCTGAAAATTTTAATAAAAGTGATTTTCCTTTAAAGTTATCAAATGCTACAGAGCATTTAAGTAATACACAACAAAAATTTTCTGAATCTGCTGCAAGTTTGGCTGAAACAACTGATTTGATTATAAATTTGTTGGCACAAATGGAGAGTTTAAGTAATAATTTAATCAATTTAGGGGAGGATATTAAAGTTGTTAATCAAACTTCTGTTCAATTATTAGGGTTACATCAAAATAATCAAGTTCAGTTAAGTGAAATTATTCCTCAACTCCAACAAGGTGCTAATAGTTTATCTGAAGCTATGACTAAACTTGAGCAAGTAGAAATAAAAGTTAGTGATAAAGCTGATAGTTTAAGTCATGTAGATGTTTCACTAAATCAATTATTGGAATTTGTGAAATATAATACAGAACTTGTTAAACATAATACGGAACAAATGAATTTAGCATTTGATAATTTAGGCGATCGCTTTATTTCTAACTTGTCTCAAGAACAAATCGCCCTGAATCAATTATTAGAGTCTGTCAAATACAATACAGAACAGATGAATTTAGCATTTGATAATTTAGGCGATCGCTTTATTTCTAACTTGTCTCAAGAACAAATCGCCCTGAATCAATTATTAGAGTCTGTCAAATACAATACAGAACAGATGAATTTAGC
>NZ_JAQMTI010000127.1:0-13593 GCF_028329225.1 Sphaerospermopsis kisseleviana CS-549
ACAGTCAATGGGTAAACCTTTATTTATTAGTGATTTATATAGTTTAGGGGTAACTTGTTTGCATTTATTAACAGGAGTTAGTCCCTTTGATTTATATAGTCCGATGGAAGGGGAATGGGTATGGAGAGATTTTTTAAATGGGAATGTGGTAAGTGATGAATTAGGAAAGATTTTGGAAAAATTAGCAAGTCCTATTGCTAAATATCGTTATCAATCTGTTAAAGAAGTGATGCAGGATATCAATCCTATAAATCAACAAAATACTTCACAAATACCTATTAACCAAACATCTGTTAATATTTCTTCTCCATCTGTACCTAGTCGATATCAAAAACTAGAACAATTATTATCTACAGGTCAATGGAAAGAAGCAGATGAGGAAACAGCGCGGGTAATGTTAGCAGTAGCAAACCGGGAAAAAGAAGGTTTTTTAGATGCTCCAAGTATTGATAATTTTCCCTGTAATGACCTGTACACTATTGACAAATTATGGATCAAATATAGTAAGGATCGCTTTGGATTTTCTGTACAGAAACGGATTTATCAAAGTTTGGGGGGAACTAGAAAATATGATGAGAAAATTTGGATAGCCTTTGGTGATAGACTAGGATGGAGAAAAGAGGGAAAATGGTTATCCTACTGGTTATCCTACAAAGATATTACTTTTGATATAAAAGCACCAGAAGGCCACTTACCAGCACGGTTACGATGGAATACGGGAGGTTTAGGGAGAGGAGTTCTTTTCTCTCGCCTTGAGACTTGTGGACTGTAGAATTTAAAGATTACAGAAAAATATTAAGTCTGAATCAGGATAACCAGGATTAAAGGATGTACAGGATATTACCGTTAACCTACTAAAAAATAACATAGCCAAAGATCCCCGACTTCTATGATTATTAAACTGAATAAATGAAAAGATTAACAACAGAAGTCGGGGATATAACCCTACCCAAAAACCCAAACATTGACGACACAATGTTATGAATTTATATTAAAATAATGGTGGGTTTAATATACCAGCTTGTATAAGTAATTCTCGTTCCTTTAATCTATCAATACGATTGATTTGTAATAATTTTACAGTGACTCTTCCTACTGCTGTTAAAGGTATAAATTCAGTACCATTTAATTGAAAATGTTCGTGCCAATTATCTTGACGTGGATTATATAATGAAGTCAATAATTTTGTTACTGGATCAATTGATCCTATATCACTACCTTTGTGTTTATTGCACAAAACACAACAAAGAGCTAGGTTATTAGCTTCTGTTAAACCATCATGTTTTTCAGCAATAATGTGATCTATTTCATGAGGAGATAAGGTAGCAATTTCAGGAATTAAACAATATTCACAACAACCTTTAGCACGCTCATAAACTAATTTCTTCAGAGCAGATGGAATGTATTTACTCATATTTATTAAATAAATTATTTATAAATTATTTATGCTTCTGTTTTTAATTTTAATAGAGCTTTAGCTTTTGCTATCCTCACCAAATGCTCTAAATATTGATATTGTTCCCAAATCATTTCTTCAGCAGCAGTCAAACCTTGAGTCCGATTTTTTTCTAATAAATTACTAATTTGAGTTTGCAATTCTTCTGAAGGACGTAAAGCAATAATTTCTGCGGATGTTGGTAATTGTGCCAAAAATTCTAACACTTCTGCCATACCTGAAAACCCTGGTTGAGAAGCAGCATTTAATTCTCTAATTCCTAATTCTAAAATCTGTGGTAATTGCTGTTGAAATAATTGTAATTTACTTGCCAACTCTTCAGGAATATCTAAAGTAACTTGCATAACTTTTCCTTTAATTTGTGTTGTTGAATTTCATCATCTGCGTTCATCCGCGTTCATCTGCGTTCCCTAAAAATCAGGTGGGTAAAAAACCCACCCAATAAACCAGAAACTAAACCAAAGCGTTGAGATTTTTGGCAGTTTCAAAGAAATGAGCGACATTTTCTTCTGGTGTTTCTGGTAATACACCATGTCCCAAATTAAGAATATGTCCCCAGTCGCCGGCTTTGCGAACAGTGTCCAAAATGCGATCGCGGATAAATTCTTTAGAACCAAATAACACACCCGGATCAAGATTACCCTGTACTTTCACGTCTTTACCCAGTCTTCTGCGTGCATCTGCCATATCCACAGTCCAGTCAATGGTGAGGATATCTGCACCAGAGGTAGCCATTCTTTCTAAAAGTCCTGCACTACCAGTCACTAACAAAATTAACGGTGTGTCAGGATGAGTTTGTTTCACCAAATCAAACACCATTTTTTGGTAAGGTAAAGCAAAGGTATCATAGTCTTGGGGGCTTAATTGTCCTGCCCAAGAATCAAACATCTGCACCACTTGAGCGCCACAATCAATTTGATAGCGCACATAATCAGCAATGGACTCAGCCAACTTAGTTAATAGCTGATGCAGAATTTTTGGATCTGAGAAAGCCATGTTTTTAATGATGGAATAGGTTTTAGAACCTTTACCTTCCACCGCATAGGCCGCCAAAGTCCAAGGAGCGCCCACAAAACCCAAAACCGTTGACTTATCGCCGACTTCTTGCCGTAAAGACCCCAAAATGGTCTTAATAAACGGTAAAGCAGCTTCAGGATCTAGGGGACGCAGGTTATCAATTTGTGCTTGTGTGCGAATGGGCGAAAAAATAATCGGTCCCTTCCCTTCCGCAATATCCATGTCAATACCCATACCAGGTAAGGGGGTGACAATATCGGAAAACAAAATTACGCCGTCGGGTTGAAAAGCTTTCCAAGGTTGCAGGGAAACTTCGATCGCAACTTCAGGAATTTCTGAGCGTTCCCGAAAAGAAGGATATTTCTCCCGCAAGTCCCGATACGCTTTCATATAGCGTCCCGCTTGTCGCATCATCCATACAGGGGGACGATCTACTTTTTCACCGCGTGCAGCCCTAAGGAGGAGAGGAACTGTTGAGGAAACACCCATTTAACACTACATCCTAAGTCACTTTTATATTTCACTGTTTAGCTTATCATCCTCAGATTACGCTTGAGTCCTATCCTCCAAAAGCTCTAACACTTGCTTTACTTAACTTAATAAAACGTTAAAATTGATAATTTAGGAGTCAGGAGTCAGGAGTCAGGAGGTAAATATTTCTCCCCAGTCCCCAATGACCAATCACCTATTTTTCTCCCCAAATCACTTCTAACCGTTCCTGAGCTTGTTTTAGAGCGGCTTCAGGGGAAGATTTACCTAGTAATGTAGCTTCTATTGCTCTACCTAAACTATCAGAAATGCGACTATAACCAGCTATTGTAGGTCGAGAACCAGCCACAGGAATTTGGTCTACAAACACTTTTAACCAAGGTCTGGATTTGAGATATTCCTGATATTCTGGACTTTGTGCAGATTTGATATTTACAGGTAAAAAACCAGTACCCATTGCCCATTCGGTTTGAAATTGTTTACTGACAACAAACTCTAAAAATTCCAAAGCCGCTTTTTGTTTTTCTGGTGTAGTTTTCATTAAATAAAAATTGCCATTACCTATGACTGTAGCCCGTACTTTATTTTCAGGAATAGGAAACACACCAAAATCAACATTAGAGTTCTTAATATACGTCCAGGGTCCAGTAATTTGCATCGCTACACGACCTTGAATAAAAGCATCTTCTTCATAGCCTCTTTCCGGGGGAGAAAGAGTTGCTGAACCATCTTTAATTAAGTCTTGCCAAAATTGTAATGCTTGAATAGCATCTGGATTATTTAAGTTAGGATGGTTATTATTTAATATTTCACCACCTGCACCTAATAAAAAGGGAAACCAACTAAACACAGTCCATTCTTGCTTGCCTAAAGGTAATAAAATTCCATATTGTTCTGGACGTTGATCACCATTGCGATCAATAGTTAGTTTTTTGGCAACTTCCCTTAATTCTTGCCAGTTTTTAGGAGTTTCACTAATTCCCGCTTTTTTAAATAAATCATTTCGGTAAAAAATGCCCAGATTAGCAGTATAAAGAGGAACTGACCAGAGGTGATCATCTAATTGTAATTCCTCTATCACTTGCGGATAAATTTCCGATTTGGCCGCTGATTGATTAAACCAATCATCTAAAGGTTCAACTGCTCCTAATTCTACTAACTGTCCAGTTATTTGGGCAGAAAAATTTAAAATATCTGGAGCCGCATTACCTACCACTGCGGTTAATATTTTCGGTAATTGTTCCTCTGGTGTACCTGTGAAAATTGAGTCTACATGAATATGAGAATTTTCCTGATTAAATTGATCTACTAATTTATTGAATACATCCCGATTCACTGGCGGGTTAATTCCTTGCCATAAAGTCACATGAATGATATTATTATCTTTTTGAATATTCTGCTGACAACTAAATAGAAATAGGAAACAAGAAATCAAGATGATTACCGTTGTGAACATCCTCTGAGTGGAATTAAAAAACCGAATCCTGATAAATTTCATGTTGGTGGCTGAGAAAATTGCTGATTTATTAGGGATTTTCACTTGATCATTATATATCGTAATTTGTGATTTATATTCATTAACTCTCAAAATTTTATAGCCTAATTAAATGGCTACATATATCATGCTTGCACGCATTTAATCAAAGCCGCAATATATAAAACTCAGATTGGTAAATTAATTACCCGATGTCAAAGCAAAAATAATTAATCACTGGAGGCTGAAAAATTATCACAAAAATATAGTATTCCTATTTAATTTGTAGAGTTACTCATGTATGATGATAACTGCAATTTTTAATTGAGGATATTAATGATGAGTCAACCGACTTACAAATTATTATTTATGTCCACAGGTGTTGGTGCTTTGGGTTCAGGGTTAGGTGGTGGAATAGAAGTCACCCTCCCCAATATTGTCAAAGCAATGCAGCAAAGAGGACACACAATAGATATTGTTGCACCAGCAGGTTCTCGCAGTGGTTCGTTACCTTTGATAGAAATACCCGGAAATACACAAAATGCCGCCCAAGATCAAAAGTATGATGCAGAAATTGGCATTCCCACAAATTCAGTTTTAGCAAATATGTGGAGTTATGCTTATCAAGTACAGGGAAATTATGATTTAATTTTGAATTTTAGCTATGATTGGTTGCCATTATATTTAACGCAATTTTTTCCTCGTCCAGTAGCCCATTTAATTAGTATGAGTTCTTTACTGAATGCGATGGATGATATGATTGCCAAGGTAGCAACTCAGTTTCCTCATGCTATTGGTGTTCACTCAAAAACACAAGCTGCAACTTTTCCTTGCCCTGATGAATGTGTTTGTTTATTTAATGGATTAGACTTGTCTTTGTATCAGTTTTGTGATCAACCTGGTAATAGCTTAGGTTGGGTAGGGCGCATAGCACCAGAAAAAGGTTTAGAAGATGCGGTAGCAGCAGCAAACACTTTAGGAATGCCTCTAAAAATCTTTGGTTTGATGCAAAATGAGGAATATTGGCAACAAGTTCGCCAAGCGTATCCCGATGCACAGATAGATTACCAAGGATTTGTCTCTACAAACGAATTACAAGCGGGACTGAGGGAATGTCAAGCTATGTTAGCTACTCCCCACTGGATAGACGCTTTCCCCACTGTAGGTTTAGAATCTTTAGCTTGTGGAGTACCGGTGATTGCTTATAGTCGGGGCGGTTTAGTGGAAATAGTGGAAGATGGCAAAACTGGGTTTTTGGTTGAGCCAGATAGTGTACAAGGTTTAATAGATGCTGTTAAACGGGTACACACTATTGATCGTCAAAATTGTCGCCAGCAAGCAGAGAGTTTATATTCTTTGGAAGCAATGGGCGCTCGTGTAGAACAATGGTTCGAGAAGATTTTGCACAGATAAGAAAAAATCAATAGTTTGCTTATTCCTTATCTGTTTTTACTGAACATGATATGACAGCAAAATATTCAAAATCTTTTGGGGTAAGCATCTTGCTTACCTCCAATTATTTTATGATACTTGGCGTAAACGTTGAGCTTCTGCACCAAAATTCGGATTTTCAATTACATGATTGGGTTGACTCCATTGAGAGTTTTTTGGTGTAATTAAGGAAAAGCAATCACACAAAATATCGCCACACCAATTAACTATTTCTTGGTGAAAACATTGTAAGCCAGCCTCTTGGGAGTATTGCTCAAATAGTTTAGCACTCATGCTTTCTGCTCGCCAATGAATGTTTTCTACCTCTAGCTTTCCAGTAGCGGGATTGAGATAATTGCCCAAGTTAGAATGATGGATAAATCCTACACCATTGGGTTTAAGTTTCAGGGCTATCTGTTGTAAATAGGATTGAATGACATCTTTTTCCACATGGACTAAGGAATCAAAACTAAAAATGAAATCAATAGATTCATCTTCAATCATGGTTAATGATTTTCCATCATTGACATGATATGTAATGTGAGAACAATCTGCAAAGCGTTCTTGACAAGCGGCAATACACTTTTCAGTTAAATCTACGATAATTAAATCTTGACAATAATCCTTTAAATATTGTGTCCAACGTCCAAAACCAGGAGCTATTTCTAATATTGTTGTTCCTGTTTTTGTCTCAGGAATAAAGGTTTTAATTCGCGGATGTATAGTTCCAAAAAAACAGTTATCCGTTCCACCCCATGAACTCGACCATTCATTACCCTGATCTTTCCAATCGTAGTTAGACCATTTATTTAAGTTTTCCTGAACACTAGGCATTTTGATCTCCTATCAATGAAAATATGTTAAAAATACGAAGATACAGCACTTAGGCTAGAGTGTGTACTTAGGACTATGCAGCAGTTTAGGTCAATTTCCGATACAATTGTGAAATTGATGTGCTTTTAGGCATAATATCAAATATTACGCATGATTTAGCTAAATTATTGTATTCAGCAGGTAGAAAAATATGATCACACCACCTATTCCATCTTTTTTAAATAGCTTTTGGGAAGATGCTTTTAGTTTAAAGCAACATCTTCAGGAATTTTTAAGTTTGGATGAGCAAACATTAGAAAGTAAATTAGCTGCTGGTCAAAAAGAAATGGCTGAGTTAGGCCATAAAGATTTTGACTGGGAAAAAGCTACAGCTTTCTATCAGGATCAGGTAAAAAATGAGTATCTTTTTGAGCTTGGAGCTTGGCATTTAAACAGTCATGATTATATTGGTAATACTTTACTATTAATTGCCAAATATGCCCAAGGTAGGGTATTAGATTTTGGTGGGGGAATTGGTACTCATGCTATTGGTGCTGCACTTTCGCCAAATGTTAAAGAGGTGTTTTATTTTGATATTAATCCGATTAATTGCGAGTTTGTCGAATATCGAGCTAAACAATTAGGGTTAGACAAAAAAATAATTTTGTGTCAAGAAATGCCTAGTTCAGAAATGTTTGATACTATTGTTTGTTTTGATGTTTTAGAGCATTTACCAGATCCTATTCAACAATTACTTACATTCCATCAGTCTTTAGATGATGCAGGAAAAATCATTATGAATTGGTATTTCTTTAAAGGTTTTAATCAAGAATATCCTTTTCACCATGATGAACCAGAATTGCTAGATAGGTTTTTTCAGACATTACAAACTAAATTTGTAGAAGTTTTTCATCCTTATTTAATTACTGCTCGTTGTTATCGCAAATGGATTTAATTTCATGGACAATTTCTAATATTCCCTGATCTGCGTCTAATGTTGCTTTTACCCCCACAGGTAAAGCGGCATTAGGGCTATCATGACCAAAGGGTAAATCGGAAACAATGGGAATATTGAGATCAGATAAGCGATCGCCCAAAACCTCCTCTATACTCAAACTGGGTATATTCGGAGGTGCATCACACTTGGTAAAACCTCCCAAAGCAATACCGCGAACCTTAGATAGCATACCACTTAACCGCCATTGAGTTAACATCCGATCAATTCGATAGGGTGGTTCTGTCACATCTTCCAAAGCCAATATTACACCATCTAGATCAGGTAAAAGCGGTGTACCTAAAAGATGGGTAGCCACTGTCAGATTACCAGGAAGTAACACCCCTGTCACTGTACCACCACCCCAACCATTACCCTTTAAAGGTGCGATCGCTCGACCTGCTAAAATATCAAGTAACCGTTTTATTGACCATTCTGGCTCATCTTTGAGGGTAGTGAGTACGGGACCATGCACACCAGAAATACCAACTTTATAGAGACTCCAAAGCAGGGCTGTGATATCAGAAAAACCGATCAACCATTTAGGATCAGCCGTTTTTTGTTCCCAAGTCCAATTTTCCAAAATGCGGGTACTACCGAAACCACCCCTAGAGCAGATAATACCGCGACATTCTGGATCATGCCATGCTGCGGCCAGTTGTTGACGACGGTGATCATCATTACCGGCAAGATAACCATGTCTACTTTCTAGATTATCGCTAATTTGGATATTGTAACCGTGCGCTTTCCAAATTTCTAGACTTTTTTCAAAAGCTGCAAATTCTCTTAACGCACCACTAGGAGCAATAACGCGCAATAAATCACCGGGTTTTAGAGGAGGAGGTAAGATGATGGGAGGCATGAATTTTAATTTATAACTAACCGCAAAGTACGCAAAGTTCACAAAGAAAGAACTCAAGCAAAAAATTTTTATTCAGTATTCATCTCAATTAAGTAAGATATCATACAGGACTAACTAAAAATTCCTCTTCTAACCTCTTTCCTTTGCGTTCTTTGTGTCCTTTGCGGTTCGTTTTCTTCTATTTCCTACAAATGAACCACGAAGACACGTTCACCGAAGGTGTTCCCGAAGGGTAGGAAGCGAAGAAAAGAGAGTTTTAGAGAGATTTTCAGTTATTTTGTAAGTTCTGAATTTGAAAATCTCTACAATAACTTACACTGTCCATGATGCCTTAAAAGATGATCGCATAAAACCAAAGCTACCATCGCATCAACCATAGGAACAGCACGGGGTAACACACAAGGATCATGTCTTCCCTTTCCTGCTAAAACCGTTTCTTCTCCTTCTTTAGTGACGGTTTTTTGTTCTTTTCTAATAGTGGCGGTTGGTTTGAAAGCAACTCGTAAAATAATATTTTCGCCGTTGGAAATTCCTCCTTGAATACCTCCAGAACGGTTCGTTAATGTTCTAATTTCTCCGTTTTCATCAATATAAAATTCGTCGTTATGTTCAAACCCTGTTAATAATGTTCCGTCAAAACCTGAACCAATTTCAAAACCTTTACTTGCAGGAAGTGACATGACTGCTTTTGCTAAGTCTGCTTCTAATTTATCAAAAACTGGTTCTCCTAAACCTTTGGGAACATTCCGCACCACACATTCAACTAAACCACCAATAGAGTTACCATCTCTACCAGTTTTTTCAATTAACTCTATCATTTGGTTGGCAATTTCCCCATCGGGACAACGCACAATGTTACTTTCTACATCTTCCAAGGTGACGGTGTTTGTATCAACATTTCCTTCTAAGTCTTTGATGCGTTTAACATAGGCGATAATTTCTACACCTGCAACTTGACGGAGAATTTTTTTAGCGATCGCACCAGCAGCTACCCTACCTATTGTCTCACGCGCTGACGACCTTCCGCCACCTTGCCAATTTCTAAATCCATATTTTGCATCATAGGTAGCATCCGCATGGGAAGGACGGTATTTTTGCGCCATCTCATCGTAGTCTTGGGAACGGGTATCTTTATTTCTGACTAAAATTGCGATGGGTGTTCCCAGGGTTTTACCTTCAAATGTCCCTGACAATATCTCACAGGTGTCTGCTTCTTTGCGGGGTGTTGTGATTTTACTTTGTCCTGGCCGTCTTCTGTCTAGTTCAAATTGAATTTCTTCCGGGGAAATTTCCAGTCGTGGGGGACAACCATCAATTATAACACCCACACCGCCGCCGTGAGATTCGCCAAAAGTCGTGATTCGGAAAAGATGACCAAATGTGCTACCCATGTTGTTGAGGAAATACAGTCTGAATTATGTATTTTACATGGTGTTGTACCAGAGATCATGCCTTTATTGCTGTGTCACAATAATTCAATAAATTCATCTACACTTAAACCTGCTTGTCGAATAATTCCTCGCAAAGTACCCCTATCTAATTCTTTATGATCTGGTACAGATATTGTAGTTCTCGGTTCTTCACGAACCAATATAATGTGACTTCCTCTTTGTCTATCTACAAAAAAGCCGATTTTTTCTAATGCTTTCACACACTCTAAACCTGAGACAATAGGTAATTTACTCACACCAACACTACCTCAACTGTATCTTCTGGAACAGGTTCACCTCTATCTTGTAAAACTTCAATATATAGAGATATTGCTTCTTCAATATTAGCTAAAGCTTCCTCACGGGTTTTACCCTGACTAATACAACCGGGTAAACTGGGTACTTCAACAACAAAATACCCATCTTCACCATGAGATAACAGCACTTTACGTTGAGATTTCATTGTTTTCATAGTTCAAGGATTTTTTTGATGGAATAAACAATCTGGTTCAATTTATTTTATTTAGGTAAATCATTTATATGATATAACATTATTTGTCAATTTGCCAAATGTATTTTAAATTGAGATTGGCATTGTTAACGCTATGTTGATTATGCAAATTACAAACCGTGATGTAAAATGGTTATGATATAAAGAAACTTCCAAAAATATACATTATGATGCAGTTTACAGTATTCTACTCTTGGCAATCTGATTTACCAAAAGAAACTAACCAAGGAGTAATTAAAGGGGCTATCGGAATAGCGAGCAATAAACTGGAAAATGAGTTTAAAGAAATTGATTTACGTATTACTTTAGATGAAGCAACACGTGATCTACCTGGAAGCCCTCATATACCATCCGCTATTTTTGATAAAATTGCATCTGCTGATGCCTTTATTTGTGACATAACTACAATTAATAAAGAAGTTATAGAAGCTATCAAAAACCTGCAAGCTACAGAAGGTAGAAAAAAGCCACAAGAAGTAAGAACTGTTCCCAACCCAAATGTAATGATTGAACTAGGATATGCAATTGCGCTTCTTGGTTGGGAGAGAATAATTATGTTATTCAATACATCCTATGGTGATTTAAAAGATGCACCTTTTGATATAGTTGTCAATCGCATTACTGACTATAATTCAAGTCCTAAAGCAGAATATTTTACAGAAAAGCAGTTGCAAGGAAATCAAAAACAACTCAGCCAGAAAATTCATGAAGCCTTAAAACTAATTATTGAAAAATCGCCGAATAAACCAAAATACAAAGCTGAACTTACCCCAGAAGAAATAAAGCGTAAGCGTGACATTTCCACTATTCAAACTATTCTGGAAACAATTCATATAACGAGTATTAAGAACCATATAAACGAAGCTCCACAAAAAGTTTATACTGAAATATTCTACTTTTATAACACTTTTGAAGGAAAATTGACGAGCGGAAACTACCACCTTTATGATGATAAACTTAAAGACTTAGTAGAGAAAGTTCATGTTACATGGGGTAAAACTCTTTCATACGGTGAACATTATCATTTTCCACCAGGTCGTTGTCTCTTTTTTCAAGTTCATGACTATATGCCATTAACCGACAAACAACAAAAAGATTGGAATGATATTGAAAAAGCTTTAAGAGAGCTTGAATCAGTATTTGATGAATTGCTGAATTACATTAGAGAAAATTATTTAGAAATTGATCTTCAAGAAACAACCTCTACAGCGTGGCGTGAATATGTTGATTTCATGAATGAAAATAAAAATGAATAAAATTTAATCATAAAAATTCCCATCCTGTAAATCCTTAAATCCTGGACATCCTGATTCAGACAAAAATAAATTTAAAACATCTTCTCAAATTCTGATAATGTTTCTATATATAATTCAACTGCTTCCTTGATATTTGCTTGTACTGCTTCTAATGAATCACCTTCAGATTGACAACCAGGAAGTTCAGGACAATAAGCATAATATCCATGTTCATCTTTTTCAATGACAATACTAACTTTATAGGACATAAAATAAACTTTCCTTGTTTACTAAAACATTGACTATCATATCATATTGTCCCCTTTCCCTTTATTTTGCAATATAAAAATACGCTGCTTTACTTCGTTCAAAATTTCTTGATTATTTATGTCAGGCTGTTTTGCACATTCTAATTCTAACCTTTCAACTAAATAACCATAAACCTCTAAACCCTTTTCATAATTTTCCGGTTGATGCAATAAATCATCACAAACCTTTAAAGTATCAAAAGCAAATTGATAATTACCCTGTTCACAATGATGATAAAAAGCATCAATATAATCTGTTAAATCATCTTCCCAATCCCAATTTTCCAGCCAATCACCTTCTATATCATCAACATAAAGATGAATATAATCAGCACCATAATTTTGCTTATCTAGTTGCAATTGTTGGGATGCTTCCAAATATTTCCAATCTATCTCAGAACTGGACTGATTATAAATCTTTACATCGTTAGTCATAATACTATCCAGGGAAGGGTATAACAGTAATAAAATTAGTTGGGCGATCGCTACTCTCTTTTAGCATAACATCAGCTAACTTGAGTAGATTGTTTGGACTGTTCACTTGATTATCATGAGCAACCAATAAAGCCCTTTTAATACCCCAACATGATAGAGTGTTATTCCATCGCTGCTGCTTATTTAGAAAATCAGGGTTGGGTTGTCCATCCTGCAAGTTAGAAATACCTGTAAGTTGAACAAAAATAGGCTCAAGTGTACTAGGAACATGACTAACAAGTAAATCTGTAGCCATAGATAAATCTAGAATGTAACGGTTAGAAGCACTCCCATCATTTCTAGAGTTGATAGTTTTAGTCAAATTTAAAATTAAATCTTCATCATTACCAGTATACTCTTCTTGTATCAGTTTTTCAATCCAGTAAGAAAATTTTGGATCTTCTTGACTTAACCATTTAGGCAAAATTACCGTATACCAATAATACTCAGTTACAGATATATTCTTTTGTTGGCAATATCTTTCTCTTTCTGCTGGAGATAACTTTAAAAGTGGTTGGATTGTATATAGATAAGTTTCAATATCATAATAAAATTCATTCAGGAAGTCTATTAAAAACCGTTTTTTCTCCAAAATTTCGTTTTTATATTTAGATAGTGTAGTTCCAATTTCATTAATCCTAGCTGCTAACTTAGGTTCTATAAATAAAGCTTTCTTTTTTAGAAGTTGCAACCTGGGCTTAATCTCATTTGCTTGTAGTCTAATCCTGTTTTTGGTCAAGTCAAATCTCCATCAACCGTTATTAAGGTAATTTTATACCATTTTGTTTATTAAGTTTATCAAACATGGGTATTCCAGAAAAACATCCCATCAAAATTATTTAACATTTACTTTTGCAGTAACTAAAACGTAAAATATGTAATAATTCCTACCTTCCTGAAACTCCTTAAAATTTCCATCCTGTACATCCTTAAATCCTGGATATCCTGATTCTGACAAAAAAATACCCCCCATTTCTGGAGGGTATTTTCTTATTTAACTAAGCTTATTAAACCCAGTTTCAGATTAACCGTTGATTGCAGGAGCAGTCAAAGCAACAGGAGCAACTTCACCAGCAGCTAAGTCTAAGGGGAAGTTGTG
>NZ_JAQMTI010000009.1:0-1413 GCF_028329225.1 Sphaerospermopsis kisseleviana CS-549
CCAGTCCCCAGTCCCCAGTCACCAGTCCCCAGTCCCCAGTCCCCTATCCTCACGAAAAGACTTTTTCCGCAAACTTTAAGTTGTATATTCGGCGTTAATTTTCACGTAGTCATAACTCAGATCACAACCCCAAGCTGTACCTGTTCCGTGGCCATGTCCAACACTAACGGAAATTAATACTGTATCTTCTTGGAGATAAGCACCTGCGGACGTTTGTTTCAAATAAGCATTAACAGCAGCTTTATCAAAAGGTAAAGGTTGCCCATTTTCCATGAGTACAAAATCGCCGATTTTAATTTTCAGGTTGTCTTGTTCAAAGGGTACTCCTGCACGGCCAGCAGCACCGGCGATCCTTCCCCAGTTGGGATCTCGTCCAAAGATTGCAGATTTAACTAAGGACGATCCAGCAATGGTTTTGGCTATTTGTCGCGCTGCGGTTTCGTCGTTTGCACCAGTGACTTGCACTTCTACCAAACAAGTTGCACCTTCTCCATCACGGGCGATCGCCTTGGCTAAATGTTGACAGACTGCGGTTAACATTGCTTCTAATTTTTCCGCTTCTGGTCCGGTTTCGGTAATAGCAGGGGTACGAGATGCACCGTTAGCTAAGGCTATTAAACTATCATTGGTGCTAGTATCACCATCAACTGTAATCGAATTAAAACTTCTATCAGCAGCCCGTGTTAACATTTGTTGCCATAATGTAGATGATACTGCCGCATCACAGGTAACAAAAGCTAACATGGTGGCCATATTAGGATGAATCATTCCTGAACCTTTAGCAATACCACCAATTCGCACCGGGCGATCGCCTATAGTGGTTTCTAAAGCAATGGATTTTGTTACCAAATCTGTGGTTATAATAGCTCCTGCGGCAGCATCCGATCCAGTTTCGGAAAGTTCTGCAACTAACTTAGGTATCCCATTTCGCAAAGCATCCATTTTAATTCTTTGACCTATTACCCCAGTGGAAGCGAGTAAAATTGATTCTGGGGAAATGTTCAACTCTTTCGCTAACAAGTCTGCACTTTCTAACGCATCCTTCACCCCTTGACTACCAGTAGCGGCGTTAGCTTGACCGGCATTACACAGTATAGCTCTAGTGGTATGCTTGCTTTGTAAACGTTGACGACAATAATCTACACAAGCGGCTTTCACATGACTAGTGGTAAATACACCAGCAGCGATCGCATCTACATCTGATAATATTAACGCTAAATCCGGCAATCCCGAAGGTTTCAACCCAGCTTTAATACCTGCTGCTTTATATCCCCTGGGTGCTGTCACACCACCTGTAATTTCTTTCCAGTCTGTCATAATTTTGGATTTTATATCATGTCCGTTTGAATTGTTATCATATCTGTTTGGATAGGAACAGGGAACAGGGAATAGGGAATAGGGAATAGGGAATAG
>NZ_JAQMTI010000128.1:0-17845 GCF_028329225.1 Sphaerospermopsis kisseleviana CS-549
ATCCGAATGCTTCGCCCTTACTGTGGTCTTCGGTTTTTACCTAAGGCTATCATCCGAATGCTTCGCCCTTACTGTGGTCTTAGGTTTTACCTAAGGCTATCATCCGAATGCTTCGCCTGTGGTCTAAAGACATAGCGCAGGGTTGTTCCTGGTTCGGTTAAATAGAGTGTAGTCATAGGAAACAGGAAATTAAGAAAGTAGGGGTTTAGCACTGCTAAACCCTTACAACACTTTGGAGGTATAAACGAAGTATTAATGTTTCCTCCTGTATCAGTAATCATTTTGCCTTGAGGTTAGAAGACCCCTTTTCTATCGGGGTGAAATAATACACCTATTGAATTGACAATTGATAATTGACAATTGATAATTGACAAGTTATGAAAGAAAACATTATTAAGGAGAAAAGCTTTGATTTTGCAGTCCGTGTTGTCAACTTATATCAATATTTAAATAACGAAAAAAAAGAATTTGTTTTATCAAATCAATTACTGCGTTCTGGTACTGTAATTGGAGCATTAGTCAGAGAAGCAGAACAGGCAGAAAGTAAAGCAGATTTCATTCATAAATTAGCAATTGCCCTTAAAGAAGCAAATGAATCAGATTATTGGATAGAACTAATGTATAAAACAGATTACCTCACAGAAAAACAATACAAAAGCATCAAAAATGATATCACGGAGTTAATCAAACTTTTAACTTCAATCATAAAAACCAGCAAGAAAATTGTTAATTGTTAATTTTCCATTGTCAATTGTCAATTGTCAATTGTTCATATTTACAAATACAGGAACGGAGAAAAGCTGATGACTGAACCTGCTTTACGCTTGCTATTAAGTGAAACCCTGATGGTAGAGGCTTTACATTATCAGGTTTTATTGATTGAATTAACTAGGAGCGATCGCATTATCGAACCCCAAGACTTAACAGGTTTAGAACTTCCAGCAGGAATTGATACAACCGGTGGTGTGGTAATTTCGGGACGCGCACCCATTTGGTTATATGCTTATCTGATCCATGAATTACATCCTACCGCTTGGGTTGCTTGTTATGATCCCCGCATCGGTGCGATAATCGTAGCTACTCACACTCGCTTAGTACAAATTGGACAAGTATTCAAAATCATTCCCCCCAACGGTAGAACCCAGGAAGGAGATACTACACCAGAACAACAATGGTCTAATTACTTTCGTCAACTGGGAGAATTGAGAGCAAATAATAGCGCAAATTCTCCCTTGACAAAACCAGAAAAATTGTGTCCAGCGTTGATGGTAGTTGGTCCCCCCGACAGTGGTAAAAGTGTATTTTCCCATGGGTTATTTCAAGCATTGCTCAAAGAAAATCCTGATATTTATTTACAACGCGCACATTGGGACGGTGAAGGAAATTATGTGTTAGAAATGGGTGCAGAAGCTACCGATGAAGAAATCGAAGCCTTTAAAGCACGTAATCGCGGATCTTTAACAGAGAGGTTTTTTCCCTACCAAGCGCAAGCTATTCTTCAGTTACGCAGACAAAAATCTTTAGTAATAGTAGATGTGGGTGGGATGGTGCAACCAGAAAAATTACCACTGTTGGAAGTTTGTACACATTATTTAATAATTAGTTCTCGACTAGAAGCAGTGGAAGGATGGCATAATTTTTGTGGTATTCGTGCTAATTTAATACCAGTTGGTGTCATTTTCAGCACTCTCACAGAAACGGAGATAGTTCATCAATTAGAACCTTATGTAGAAATGACTTGTGGTGCTTGGGTTAGAGGTAAAGCGCGTCCTGTTCCTGATATTTTACTGGAACGGGTACAAGATATGATCAATTGATAATTGATAATTGATAATTGATAATGGTTTCATTCAAGGCTTCCGCCGTGAGCGTCAGCCGAACGGTTTGAATCTTTTGCTTTCTAGGAGAAAAAAAGAAAAAATTTCCTATTTCCCCATCCTCTCACGAATGAGAGACAGGTAATTGTCAATTACCATTAGACATCTCCAAAATAGAATGTATTAATTTGTCATAAGTTGTAGGGGCGAAGCATTCGAGCGATTAATGATCGGTATTCACCAAAGGATATTTTCCGAATGCTTCGCCCTTACAAGGCGATAATTTAACGGAAAAATCAGACATCTAGATATCCCATAAGCTTCGACCTGTCTCCATAAATAAGTTCCATAATTTCTTTTCTGGAGATGTCTATTGTTGAAGAAGTGCCAAGAAGGAATAAAATAGTAGTCAAGCAAGGGAAAAATGGTGATGAAAGGTAAAAGTTCGGTAGCAATAGGAATTAGTTGGTGTTTAGCTTGGGGTAATGGAAGAAAACCGCAATTTGATATTTCTGTTTTGCGGGAAATGTGCGAAGCTTTGAGAACTGGGGGAGAAGTTCCAGTAGAGGTAAGAACTATTGTTCAACAAGTGGAAGATTTGCAAAAAATTAAGGAAGATTATTTTCCTGAGACTGTGGAACAGCTAAAAAATGATTATTCTGATTTATGGAATCAAACAACTAATATCGGTTTAGTTTATGGGGGTGTGACTAAGGTTAAGCAGTATGTATTTGAATCAGCTAAAATTCAAGAAGTGCGTGGTGCTTCAGCTTTGTTAGATAGAATCAATTTAATTGATTTACCTGCATTTTTTGGTTGTGAGAAACATCAAGATCATCAACAATGTCAACAAGCAAAAGATTACTGTGAAGAAGTTAGGAAAAATTGGTTAGATCAACAAGAGAATTTTCCTGAACTGTCCCCAGCATTAATTCCAGAGTTAGTTATTTACTCCACAGGTGGTAATATCTTAGCCTTTTGTCCTGCTGCTTTTGTAGATGATTTAGCCAATGCTATTGAAAAGCGTTACACTCATGAAACTTTAACAGCTAATTCCTGTGCTGTTGGTGCAAAATTCAAGCCTTTAGAAATTAGATTTGGACTATTGCCAAATATCATTAATAGTGATACATTCTGGATAGAGAAGTATCAGCAGAACCAAAATCATCCATTGGTATCAGCATATTTTCAGCAGGATAAACAACCTTTACTAAAAAATTTCAAAGAACGGAAAACATTTAATGAACTAGCAGGTAAGTTAGCATCATTATTTAATCAGCGTCGCAATGGAAATCAATTACCAGGAAGTAATAGACCTTTGCGTTGTTATCCAGCGATATTTGAAACCCATCCTTATTTAAAAAGAGATGAAGGCGATCGCCGTTGTGCTATAACTCAAGCTAAGACTGATCCTGAAGATTCTACAATAGGACTTCCAGGAGATCCTTGGTTCTCAGAAGCATCAGCACGGAAAAGACTGGTAGGACAAATAGCTAAAAGAGATAATAGTTCACAAAAATGGTATGAAAAAACAGGTTTAACTTGGCAACCTGGAGAAGATGCGATAGAAAGTTGGGTGAATAAATTTGAGCAATTTTTACATGACACCCCACATAAATATTATGGTAAAATACGTTCAGAAAATTTGCATCCTAGTCGAGTAAAAGAAGCTCTTTCTGTCAGAGAAATTGGAGATGCTAGTATTACTAAAGGATTTGTCGCCTATATTTATGCTGATGGTAACAACATGGGTGGATATATTCAGAAAGAAATTAAAAATCCAGAAGCTTACCAAAAGTTTAGTAGAGATATTTTTGATGCTACAGAGAAATCTGTTTATGCAGCTTTAACAAAGCATCTTGAACCACACAAATTAAATCCCAGCTTGCAAGCTGAAAGGAAAAGTGAAAAAGAAATTTGGATTCATCCTTTTGAAATTTTAACTATTGGTGGGGATGATGTCATGTTAATTGTTCCCGCAGATAAAGCTTTAGAAATTGCTAAAACTATTGGAGAAGAATTTGAAAGAATTTTATTAAATAAAGGAGAAACCTATAAAACCGATCAAACTTATATTGCTGAAATAGTACATCGTTATCACTGTCAGGAACAAATTCCAACAGATCAACAATGTAAATTGAGTATGTCCACAGGAGTATTAATAACTGCTGAAGACACACCTATTTACTATGCAGAAAAACTGACCAATCAGTTACTTAAATCTGCTAAAAAACGAGCAAAAGAATTGAAAAAATGCCATTATTCCGGTGGTACAGTTGACTTTTTAGTTATGAAATCTGTCACTATGATTTCTTCTAACATTAGTGAATTTCGTACTAATGGTTTAACTAAATCTGGACAAGGACAGCAAAAACTAAAATTATATGCTGCACCTTATACATTACATGAATTAGGTGGATTATTGAAAACCGCACAAACTTTAATAGATGTAGAATTTCCTAAATCGCAACTTTACCAAATTCGCAGTTTATTAGAACGAGGTAAACAGACCGCTATTTTAAATTATCGTTATTTTCGCGTCAGGTTAAATAATAAAGAAGCTCAAAAATCATTAGAAGATGAATTTGAAAAAAAATGGTGTTTACCCAAGGATAAAAATAATAATGGTAATCTTGCACCTTGGATGTCTTTAAAAGACATAGAAGAATGTGAAGATAAAAATAAACAATCATCAGAGAAACAAGACACAAAAGATGATAAAGTTACTTATGAAACTATCTGGAGAGAATTAGTAGATTTATATCCTTTTTTTGCCAAAAAATCAAAAAAATCCAATGTTCAAGAATCTAAACAACAGGTATTATAACCATGATATCTTTGCGGAATTTACCCCAAAATCAAATTACAACAATCTCACTAACAGCAGTTATTGACACTGCATTATGTATAGGTGCAGGTGGTTCTGACGGTTCACTTGCAGATAAACCAATAGTTCGCAATGCAGACGGAAAATTGTTAATTCCTGCTTCCCAATTAAAAGGAAGATTGCGCCATGAATGTGAGAAAATAGCAACAGCATTAGGATGGCAAATTTTTCCAGCACCAAAAGCAGAAATACTTTGTCCTAACCCAGAACAAGTAAATGAGGAATTTCAACAAGAATATCAAATAGAGAATTATAAAGGATATCATTGTTTTGTCGCTAAAATATTTGGTAATCCCATTCTTCCATCTCGGATCATTGTTAATGATTTAATTTGTGATATTCCCAAAGAATATTTACCAGAAGTGATTCGTCCTGGTGTTACTATTAACCGTCGTCGTCGAACTTCTGAAGAGAAAAAATTGTATTTTTTGGAAACTTCTCCACCCAATAGTAAATTAGAATTTACAGGAGAAATTCAGTTATTACCAGATTGTCCCAAATATGCTAAACCTTTAATATTATCAGCTTTACGCCATATTCATGCTTTAGGTGGAAGTAAATCAGCAGGGTTAGGTTGGTTAACTTGGAAAGAATTAGAAACTGTAACAGCAGATGATGAAAGTTGGAAATTATTAATACCGAATAAAACAATATGAAACGAATTAAATTAACAATTACAGCTTTATCACCATTAGCTATTGCTGGGAAAAAACCTGGTTCTGTCAGTGAAGTAGAAGATCACATACCTGGTTCTGTAATTCGTGGGGCGATCGCATCTCAAATTCTGGAAATATCCAAGCAACAAACACCAAATATAGCATCACAAAATTTAACAGAAAATGGTGGAGATTTTGCTACAATATTTTTAGGTGATGAACCTGCAATTTTTCAAAATGCTTATCCAGCAGTCGCTAAAAAATCAGAATTAATTTCTCAGGTTGTAACTGACGAAATAATGGTTTTACCTGCAACTGCGGTTAGTTCCAAAACAAAACCAGGATTTAAAATCAAAGGTAATGGAGTTTTTGATACTCTAATTGATCGTTTTTGTGCAGAAGCTTATGATTATCCCTATGATCCTAGCTGTCCTCAAGACTTAGGAAGAGTAGAACCCTTTGGAGGTTTTTATAGTAAATCAAAAGATGATAAATATCATAGTCATTCAGTTAGCACTCGGTTTTTAACAAGAGTGGGAATTAATCGTCAAAGAGCGACATCTCAAGATGATATACTTTATAGTATTGAGGTTTTAAATGAGTCATTTTCTGAAACTCCTCAAAAACAAAATTGGCAACCTGTTGTTTATCAAAGTTCAATTTTAGTTTATAATGAGGATTTAGGTAAATCTCTGACTGATTTTATTAATCAAAATTCTGGTATATTTCGTTTAGGTAGTTCTACATCAAGGGGTTTAGGAAAAGTTAAATTTAAAGCTGAACTAAGCGAAGCATTAACAGATGTTGAAGATAGAATCAATAATTTCAATAACAAACTAGAAGAACGATGGCGATTTTGGTTTATATTTGGTCAACCAGAAAATGATTTATTAAATAATCGAACCTATTTTACAATAGACCTTCAATCTGATGCTATCTTCACCGAAAATTGGCAACATACAACAGTGATATCATCCAGAATGTTGTGTGAATTTGCAAATGTAACAGAAGAGGATAATTTACCAAAATTAGAAGTAGCATATACTACCTATGATTATCGTTCAGGTTGGAATGCTGCTTGGGGTTTAATGAAAGATATCGAATTAGTAACAAATAGGGGGGGTGTGTATTTATTCAGTGTAGATAAAGAAAAGGAAAAAATATGGATTGATAAATTGCAAGAATTAGAAATAAAAGGAGTTGGAGAAAGAACTTCTGAAGGTTTTGGACAAGTGCAAATTTGCAATGAGTTTCATAATGTATTAAGAGAAGAGGCTGTATAAATTATGTCGAAGATTTCTGTTATTGAATTAGAAGAACAAATCACTTTAAGAATTAACCAGGAATTGAGTAAACAATTAGATGACGTAATTGTAAAAATGCAACAAATAGCTAATGACTTTGATATTAAACAAGTTAAAGAACGTTCACCTTTAAAAAATGTTCTAACTACAGCTACAGATTCAACTACTTCTATAGAAGTGATTAAAAACTATATTCGTTATCAAGTAGGACGCAAAGATGCTAGTAAAATTTGGAAATTAGAAAGAATAGAAAATGGTAAAAAAGAAATATTCGCAAATGCAGTGATTAAACAAATTGAAGGTTTAAGTAGTAATATTTCAAATATTTTTGAGGATATTACATATAGTATAGATAAAGAATTAAAGCCATTTTTAGGAGACAATAATCAAGACTGCATCAATCCCAGACTTGGTGATAAACAACTAGAAAAACTGGAATCCCTTAAAGAATATCTGCATAAAAATGAAGCTACTATCAGCAAACATCTTCATTTACAATTAACGCAACTTTATCTTGGTTATCTCAGTCGGGAGCATACAGCTTTAATAGCTTAATTAATTCATGGTAATTTAATTATAAGGAGACAATTTAATCATGCCAAAAATTCTTTTCATTACCGTCGGTGGTTCTCATCAACCTATCATCACCGCTATTCGTGAATTGCAACCAGATCGAGTGGTTTTTCTTTGTTCTGATGGTCCCAAAGGTAGTAAATCGCAAGTAATAGGAAGCGGAACACCTTGTGAAGTAAGACGCGGAACAGAAGTAATTGAAAAGTTGCCCAATATTCCTACACAAATAGGACTAGGTGATAAATTTCAACCAGATAGAGATGTAATCTTGATTGAAGAACCAGATGATTTATCAGAATGCTATCTGAAAGCATCATTATGTATTCAGAAGATTCAGGAAACTGTTGCAGATGCTCAAATGATGGCTGATTATACAGGTGGTACTAAATCCATGTCTGTAGGTTTAGCAATGGCATCTGTGGATTATCAACTTACATTATATGTAACTACAGCCGTCCGCACAAATATTATTAAAGTTGAACGAGGAGAATTAACAGGACAAGCAACAGTAGCACCTGTAGTTGTACAACGGACTCTAGAACAATTTTTACCTATTTTCCTACAACAGTACAACTATCCAGCAGCGATCGCACAACTAAAACGTCTTTTATCATCAATGGCATTACCATCTGATATTAAACGACAAATCCAAACTTTATATGCTTGTTGTTCAGGTTTAGATGCTTGGGATAGATTTGAACATAGAGATGCTTTAGAGTTATTAGAACCTCAAATGAAAAATCCAGTTATTAGGAATCTAGTTCTATTTCTCAAACGAGTAATTAATAGTAGAGGACAAATAGATGAAAAATTTGATTCTAGTAATGGTACAGAAGGAAATGGTTATGAAATAGTTCAAGATTTAATATTAAATGCAGAAAGACGCGCTGAACAACAACGTTATGATGATGCAGTAGGAAGACTTTATAGAGCTTTGGAATTATTAGCTCAAATTCGGTTGTTGAAAACCTATGGTATGAAAACAGGTGATATTGATACTGCGAAATTACCAGAAAATTTACGGGATAAATATGAGAAAAAACGTTCTAATGTCAAGGTAAAAATCCAAATAGCTTTAAGAAGTAGCTATGATCTTTTAAGTGAACTTCCTGATGATCCTATAGGTAAAATATACCTAGAAAATGCTAATAAAATCATCAATGCTTTAGAAGTTAGAAATAACTCATTATTTGCTCATGGATTTAAGCCAATTACTAGCACTGACTATGAAAATGTCAGCGAAGTATTTGTTAACTTCATTAAATCTGCCATCAGTTCTGTAGTCAGCAATAAACCACAAATACAACCTCCTCAATTTCCAACTGACCTAGAAATTTAATCCCTTGATTAAGTCTATAATGTTCACAGAATAAATTTATTTAGTCCTACTGTATAGTTTCTAAAACTATGACCTCCACTCCCGTCTCCAACTCAATCTCCTTAACAGACTTCCTCAAACTACCAGAAACAAAACCAGCGAGTGAATATATTGATGGTAACATCTACCAAAAACCAATGCCTAAAGGTAAACACAGCGCCATACAAACATTTTTAGCACCTGCTATTAATCAAATTAGCATACCTAAAAAAATAGCTCGTGCATTTACAGAACTGCGTTGCACCTTTGCAAGTCGTTCTCTTGTTCCAGATATCAGTATTTTTAAGTGGGAATTAATTCCCCTTGATAATAATGGAGAAATTCAAAATGAATTTACAATTCCTCCTAATTGGACAATTGAAATTTTATCACCAGAACAAAGTTCAACCCGTGTAATTAACAATATTTTATTTTGCTTAAAACATGGTACTGAATTAGGTTGGCTTATTGACCCTCAAGAAGGCTTAATCATGACTTTTTTACCCCATCAACTACCAGAAGTTAAGCAAAATCAAGACTTTTTACCTGTTTTAAATTCTTTAACAGCATGGGAAATATCTGTTGAGGACATATTTAGTTGTCTCCGTCTCAATTAATTAACTATAAGTGGTATAATTATTATGTTCGACACATTCAAAAACCGCCTAGAAATCACCGGAAAACTCACAACAATCACCGCATTACGCATAAGTGCGGGACGTTCCACCGAACCCATCGGCACAGATTTACCCGTCATCAAAGACGCACTAGGACAACCATTAATACCTGGTTCTAGCTTTAAAGGTGCTTTAAGATCCCGTCTTGAAAGTTTCCTCAGAGGAATTGATGATAAATTTGCAGCTAATCCTACAATTGAAGCAGAATCATCTATTCCATCTAAAACAATAAAAGACAAAAATGGAAACATTATTAAGAAAGGTTTGGATACTATCAAAGAAGAAATTGAAAATGAACTGAAAGATGATGAACAAAAAAATCTTAATTCTGATCAGCGACTTACAGAAGAAATTATCAATACAACAGATTTAATCTCTCGCCTCTTTGGTTCACCTTGGATAGCAAGTAAATTTCAAATCAGAGATTTAAACGTAGTACCTAACACCTGGTTTGGACAATATCAAGAAAGAGACGGAGTAGCAATTGATAGAGACACAGAAACCGCAGCAGATGGTAAACTCTACGATTTTCAAGTAGTACCAGCAAGTACAGAATTTCAATTTCATGCCATAGTTGAAAATGCAGAACCTTGGGAATTAGGATTATTAATGATTGGGTTACACCAATTTGAAACCGAACAAATTCCCCTTGGTGGTGGACGTTCTCGCGGTTTAGGAGTTGTTAAACTAAATATAGAAAAAATGCGCTGGGTTGATGTTGAAGACGATCCAAAATTTATGTTGCAATATCTTCAAAAATTAGTTATGGGAGATGAAACCGCTTATGAAGATGCAGCAGATTATAGAGATGAATGGGTACATCAATTAATTGATCATTTAAACAAGCAAATATCTCAAAAAGATGCAACCCAAACAACAGCTTAAATCTTCCGTAGATTGCGTTACAGATAAACGCATCAAAATTAATCTTGCAAACTTCCCCATCTCACCCAAATGGAGTTAACATAAAAATAAACATCATCATTATTAATCAAAATGGCACAACTAACAATACAAGTACCAGATGAATTAGCTAACCGATTACAACCAATATTACATCGTCTTCCAGAACTACTTTCACAACTGATAGAATCCCATACACCAGAACCATTAACCTTAGCCAATTCCAGTGATCTACCAACAACTTATACTGAGGTCTTAGACTTTTTAATTCAACAACCAACCCCAGAACAAATAGCCAAATTTAAAGTTTCAAATCAAGCACAAAACAGATTGGAAACTTTATTAGAAAAAAGCCGTATGGGGACAATTTCTGAATTAGAAAATAGCGAATTAGAAGTTTATGAACAATTAGATCAATTAATGATTTTAAGTAAAGCTAGAGCTTACAGTATGATGAAAAATGACCAATAATTTAATTTCTGCTAATCGTTTACAAATTTGGACAGAACACTTTACTATAAAAAATGGAGAAATCATTGGTATTACTTCTATTGGTGAAGCTACATCACGTTTACTGATGTTTAATACTGCCAGCAGAGTGCGATCGCGTCAATTATTAATTACACAAAAACTATATTATCTTTAATAAGAGGTCAAAAAATGGCTTTCAGTAATTACAAAACCATCGGTGAAGTCCTCAAATCTTTTCAATTTACCTATACCGAAGCCAATTTTATCAGCGAAATTGCCTTTAATATTTCTAACTACTTCCGCGAAGATTTAGAATTAATGATGCGGGATGCAGTTGTTGATAATTCAGAATTTGCTATTTGTGAAAATCTTATTTATCCCGTTCTCAAAGAAGTTTGGAAAATCTACCGGCAACATTTTATTTTATGGAGTCATCAATCGTTAAACTATGATGAAAAACTATCAGGATTTCCTGAATATATTTTAGCTAAACGTTCCCCTTTAGGTAAAGTTGTCTTTGACAAACCCTATTTCATTTTAGTAGAAGCTAAACAAGATAACTTTGAAGCAGGATGGGCGCAATGTTTAGCAGAAATGATTGCTGCTCAAAGATTAAATGGAGAATACCAAATTATTATTTTTGGTATTGTTTCTAATGGAATAACATGGCAAATTGGTAAATTAGAAAATGAGGTTTTTACTAGAAATAGCACTTATTACACAATTCAAGAACTAGATAAATTATTTGCTGCTGTTAATTTCGTATTTCAACAATCTGAATTACAGTTAAATAATTTAGTTTTATCTGCTGCTTAAATTTACCTGAATCAATTAACATTATGCACAAAAAATTCGTAAATCATTGCACCATAGATTTAACCATCATTCCTGATGGTCCAATTCTGATAAAATCTGGAAAAGAAGGTGCAGATCCCACAAAACCAGACATGGAATTTGTGGAAACCTATCACGCTGGAGGACGTACTATATACTTACCCGGAAGCAGTTTAAAAGGTGCAATTCGCGCCCATGCTGAACGTATTGTCAGAACAGTAGGAGGTGATAATAATACCCAAAAACTTTGGGCCAGTGACCCAATGAAAGGTGATTATTTACCTAAAAACTTATCAAGTCATGAAATCTATAAACAATCATCATTTACTGATCAAATGTTTGGTAATACTTCTATTGCAAGTAGACTCAGAATAGAAGATGCTTATCCAGAAAAATCAAAACCAGTAAGAACCGAAGAAAGAAACGGTGTAGCAATAGATAGACTATTTGGTTCTGTAGCTGTCGGTCCATTTAATTATCAAGTCTGCACTGCGGGAGAATTTAAAACCAAATTACATTTAAAAAACTTCACCCTGGCACAGTTAGGTTTAATTGGTTTAGTATTGCGTGATTTAAACGATGGTTGGTTTGGTTTAGGTTTTGCTAAATCTCGTGGTTTAGGAACTGTAAAAATCCAACTAAATAAAGCCGTTGTTCAATATCCTGGTTGTGAATTAAAAAACGGAAATATTCATATTTTTGGTGGGAAGAAAGAACCTTGTGCTGTAAATTCTATATTAGGGGTAGGAGAATTTTTAGAGACTAAAGAAGCCGAAAAATACAATTTTCGCCATGCAGATAAACAGTATGCTGAATCTGCTATTACTGAATCTATGGATTTTGATTTTGGTGTCAAATTAACATGGAAAGGTGATGATAAAAATGGTGTACACGATTTATTGGCTCAAGCTGTGAAATCTTGGAAAAAGGAAATATAATAATCATGACAGCTTTTGTTGGTTACAAAGAAAATCCCTTATCTGATACTGAATTAGTGAATTTAATCAATAGCCTAGCAACAGAAAATACCTATTATTTTCTGCGTTGGACTAATGAAGTCAGCGGAATTAGAGAACAAATGATTGATAAATTTCCTATGTTAGAAGGACAAATGTTTAATGATCAATTTGAACTAAGATGGAAATACAAAAAAGATAATACTTATGAAGTTTTACTTTTAAGTATGAATGGTGCAAATTCAGAATTTAAACCATTAGAAAAAGAATGGCAAATAGAAGAAAGAAATGCGTATTTTTATCCATCTACAGAAACCCGCTTTCCTAAAGGTTTTAATTATCCCAAACATCTAGAAATAAAACAACGATATTTTCTAGATCAAACAACTGCAACAGTTCATTTTGTAGCACTCACAGTTGAGAAATAATTATGACTTACCAACCACCGAAAAAACCAATTCCTAAAAGTGCATCTCAGTCAGAAAATGCCAAACCTTATAATTTTGTATCATTTCCCAAAGACAGACCTAACTTACAGCGTCCCTATGGACATCATAAATATGATCAAAATCGTTTGCATGGTACACTTTACCTGACTTTAAAAGTGCAAACACCCCTTCATGTTTCCACAGGTGCAGTAGTTTTAGGTAGCGATATTGGGACAAAAATTTCCCTAATTAAAACAATGGTGCAAGGAGTTGATAATAAATTATCAATTCAAGGAAGTTCTTTAAAAGGTTGCATTCGTTCTGTATATGAAGCAATTACTAATAGCACCTTACCCGTAATTACATCTAGATATAAAGATAAAATTCCTCCAGAACGTTTATCTTGTAAAAATAAAGAAAAACTTTGTCCAGCTAGTCGGGTATTTGGTGCATTAGATTGGCAAGGTTTGATAGAATTTAATGATGCTAATTGTGAAATAGTCAATTTCTCCACAGGATTTATGCCTTCTTTATATCGTCCTCGTCCAGACCAAAGTAAGGCATACTTTATTAATGGTAAAGTAGCTGGAAGAAAGTTTTATTTTAATACGTCTAAAGCGATTGACAAAGGACAAAAAGAAGGAATTTCCGTACAACAAGCAGGAAGAGAATATACATTTAAAACAGAAATACAATTTAAAAATTTACTTTCTGAAGAGTTAGGAACATTATTAATTGTTTTAGGACAAGACAAGAAATATCCCATTGCTTTAAAAGTAGGAGGTGGTAAACCTATTGGAATGGGAACAATGACAGTAAATGTAGATAAAATCAATCAACCGCAAAACTTGAAACAGCGTTATTCAGCTTATGAAATAAGTGAAGATGACGAATTAACTGGAGTCAAATTAGTGCAATTTATCCAGAAATATATTCAAATTGCACATACACGCTTGATTCAAAAACAGCAACTAGAAGAACTTGCGGCTATTTTACGTTATCCCAGTGATAGATTGCCACCAGAAGGAATGTATTAATTATGAGTTTAACAGATGGACAATGGGAAATTGCTCATGCGATCGCACAAACTTTAGTCCAAGAAGATACAGATGTCAATGAAGTAGGTAAAATTCTTGCATATCTGCGGACAATCATTGATAAATCTGATGCTACATCCCGATTTTTAACATACCTCAAAACCTTGGTTAAAGATGGTAAACAAATCGGACACAGTGGTAAAACCTTGGGATATTATCGCAATATAGAAATTACCTGTAGTCAGTATTTCAAAAATAACAGTGATGCTCATACCATCCTGCAAATTTTAGGTTGGGTATCTCGCTTAATGCGATATTACAAAGATGCAGGTGTTCCTGTGGGGGAAATTATCACACCTGGAGCATCAGTTGTAGAGTCAGCACGTCAAGCGGAAATAGCCAAAGTTACCGAATCTCAAGAGTTTAAAGAAGGTGATGTAATAGAAGCGAAAGTTACTAAAATCAGTGGTAATAAGGTTAGTTATGAAATATTGGGAGTCATTAAGTTGACTGAGAAAGAACCGAAAAAAGCAGCTTTACTTCAGGAAGGACAAACTGTGAAGGTGAAAATTGCTGCTCTGAAAGAGGATGGGAGTATTAAAAGTATCAAGTGTGTTGATTAGATTGACAAGCTAGGTTAAGAGATATTTCTATCTTCTTAGCTTGCTCTTGCTAAAAAATAATTAGGAAGGCGAAAGTCTTTGTTTTATAGACCTGTTTTCGCCTTCCTGTTATTATAAAAGATAACAATTAAGAAAAAAACGTTATGAGTGAGTTAGTTAACAAGAAAATATATCTAGTGACCGGTGTACGTATAGCAATTGATAGTCAAGGTGGAATCTTGATAGCGGGAATACTTTCAGATACTCCTTTCACCGATGATCAAGATTCAGAAACGCTGTCAGAAAATCCAATAGCAAATTTTGCATTTACTCGACAACAAGCCACTTTTTTAAGAGAGCGTCTTAATGAATTTTTAAGGGAAGAATAATGACTTTTAGTATGAACACAATGACAAATAAGGGTTTAGTACCAATTTCCCAGCATACAACTTGGAAAAAATTTAGCTCATTTGACTTACACTTAATTAACACTGACAAATTTGGCAGTTCTAATGTTATTCCTGAAATCAAAGAACTGACAAATAAGTTATCTGCATTTCCTAGTGTAAAAAGAGTCAGGGCTATAGCTAAAAATTTTCCAGACCTTCATGAGATTAATTTTGACATAGAGTTAGAAAAAGATACAGAATTATCTTATGAAAATTGGGAAAAGCTGGAAGATATAGTGATTGAATATGAATGGAAACTTAGGGATAAATCTGGCGAAAAGTGGTATTTTCATACTCAAATACTGGAAGAACTGCCTTTACTTAAAGATTCTACACCAGTTATTTGTACGTCAGATCACAAACAAGGTACAAAAATTGATAGGCCAAGTTCGCTAATGTCTATCTATCAAATTAGTTGAGTGTTAAATTATCTCTACCCAAGCTCCGAAAATGACTTGTGACATCTACCTTGAGCAAGCTAAAAGCAATGAAAAAGCCGCACGTAGCATAGAAGCTGATTATCCAGATTGGGCTGTAACAATGTGCTTTTATGCTGCATTACATTGGGTAGAGTATTATGCTTGTGTTAGTGGCTTTGATATACACGCGGAATACAAAGCAGATGATAAAGAATCTCTTCATACATCACGCAGGAAATATGTTGATGATATTTCTCAAGAACTAGGTAATCCAAATTTACGCAAAGCCTATGCTTATTTAGAACAAGAAAGTAGAAAAGCTAGGTATTTACAGAATTTAAGCACTAATGCCAAAGTATATTATACTAAAAATAGATTCACAGTGACAGATTCTTTTCAAAAGCTACAGCAAATTAAACAACTACTAAGTAGTTAAAATTTGAATCCTCGGAAGGGGACGGAAACAAACATCCGTGAGATGCTGACTAACACTCAAGTAATCTAGTCAGACTAACTCCCAAAAGGAGACGGATAAACCAATCCGTGAGATGCTGGATGAGATAATTAGATTAATTTTTATCCCATCTCTCTTCCCCGCAAGGGGATTAAATCTCAACCACAAAAACAGTATAGTAATTAACTAAAAAATTCTATTTAAACTCTTAACATTAATCAGAGTTGAGCCAATACTGCTTGATGAAGTTTTCAGAGGATATCACCATCAGAATCAGAATTAATTGATATCCCTTATTACCCCCATATCAATCTTTATCTCACTCGAAAAAAGGTGAAAGTATCATGACAACCTGCAACGGAGTTAACGCTGCAAACAACTCCGAAAAAAAACAAGAAAAAACCATTGAACAAGCAATACTAGACGCTATTGCCGAAGCCAGAGAAGTTTGTGATCAAAATGGTATTAATTCCCCTAACTGTGCAGTAGCTTGGGATATCGTCGAAGAATTGCAAGCCGAAAAAGCCCATCAACAACAAGCAAAACATCGTCAAACATCCCTAGAAAGCTACTGTGAAATGTATCCAGATGCCCTAGAGTGTTTAATTTACGATTTGTAAAAATTGGTGATTGATGATTGGTGACTGGTGACTGGGTACAATAAATATTTCTCGTTATTTCTCGTTCCCATACTCTGTATGGGAATGAATTATTAAAGGCTCTGCCTTGAGTAAAATTAGAGTCAGAGACTCTATCATAGCATTCCTAGAACGTCTTGTAGGGGCGAAGCATTCGGACAGAATATCAATGGTTTCAGCGATAGGTTATCACCCGAATGCTTCGCCCTTACGATTAATGAATCGGTGTTCTAGTCAGAGACTAGGAACGAGTATCTCTACTGTCACCTGTCCCCAGTCCCCAGTCACCTAAAAAAAGCGATCGCACCCCCAAAACTCAGAAATGCGATCGCTTTTTCGTTGCATTTATTTGTGTAAATTTCTTAACCAAGCAAATGCAACTGAGTAAGAATTGTACTCACAAGATGATGAGTAATTGGTAAACTATCAACCACCATCCCCAAACACAGCAACATCATGTAAGAGATGGAATATAGAAACAACTCCCTAGCAACAGTTTTATCCTCTGGGTTTTGTAACAACCGCCAAGACTTATGGACAAATACCCCACCCAAAGTCAAAGCAATTACCACATACACAATACCACTAGCGTGTAAAGGATAAAATAGCAGCACAGTAGAAGTTACAGTAATTACCGTGTAAAACCAAATTTGCCTCACTGTGGCTTTATCACCTGCAACCACAGGTAACATCGGAATCCCTACTTTTGCGTAATCATCCCGAATCATCAACGCCAAAGCCCAGAAATGAGGCGGAGTCCATAAAAAGACAATGGCAAAAATTAACCAAGCTGCCCAACTTAAAGTATCTGTCACCGCAGCCCAACCAACCAAAGCTGGAATCGCACCCGCAGCACCACCAATCACAATATTTTGAGTGCTGTGGCGTTTTAGCCAATGGGTATAGACCAAGACATAAAAAACGATACCAGAAAATGCTAAAAGTGCAGCCAAGAGATTGGCGAAAACAGCCAAGAGAGTAAAAGAACCCACAGCCAGAGCGATCGCAAAAATCAACGCATCACGAGGCTGCACCCTACCAGAAGGCATAGGACGATGGCGCGTCCTTTCCATGTCATAATCTATATCGCGGTCATAGATACAATTAATTGTTTGGGCGCTGGCAGCAGCCAAAGTACCACCAAGCAGCGTTACTAACAATAGCCAAGGATTAACTTGCCCTTTAGCAGCAATCCACATACTACCAGCCGTTGTAATCAAAAGCAACGGAATAATCCGGGGCTTAGTTAGCTGATAATAACTTTGAATCACCTGAAAAAATGAATCATGGTGGCGACGAGAGACATTAGTCTCAATCATGTTAGCTCTCTCTCTTTGCTTAAATTTGTTAATAACTGAGGGGACTGGTGATTGGGGACTGGTG
>NZ_JAQMTI010000010.1:0-14042 GCF_028329225.1 Sphaerospermopsis kisseleviana CS-549
CAGCAGCGCTTCGCTATCGCCACCTAAGATTTCGACGATTTTGTATCAAAAGTATCCTCAAAGGTATTCAAAAATCCGAAATTACCGATTGTGACACTGGGGGGTGCGGAATGTGGGTTTTAATCAGCTATTCCCAATTCCCAATTCCCAATTCCCAATTCCCAATTCCCTATTCCCTATTCCCTATTCCCTATTCCCTATTCCCTATTCCCTATTTAATATATGAATTACTGGTTAATGAAATCTGAACCTTCTGTCTATAGTATTTTTGATTTACAAACTCAAAAACAAACTATTTGGGATGGTGTGCGAAATTATCAAGCACGGAATTTTTTAAAGCAAATGCAAATAGGAGATTTGGCTTTTTTCTATCATTCTAATGCTGAACCTCCAGGAATTTTCGGTTTGATGAAAATAGTAGAAACTGGTATTGCTGATCCAACTCAATTTGATACTAATAGTAAATATTATGATCCTAAGTCTACTCCTGAATCTCCCCGGTGGTTAACTGTAAAGGTAGAGTTTGCCGAGGTATTTTCTCAACCGATTTTTTTATCTACACTTAAAGAAAAATTTACGGGAGATGAATTATTAGTAGTTAAAAAAGGTAATCGTTTATCAGTAATTTCTGTAGGAGAATCTGTAGCAAAAAATATTTTAGCCATGAATAATTAATTATGCAAAAAATAGTTTATAATTAAAGCACAACTAAATTGTTGTTAAGAAATTAGACCTTATACGGACAAAATTTTTAGGCAATATATAGGCATATAGGCAATATATTTTATGCTCAACGGACCACTACATGAACAACCCCGCAACCAAAGAGCTACAGTAATTCGTACCAGTAATGAATTTATACTGCTGGAATGGTTAAAATCAACTGGTCGTCTAATAGCGCGTGAACATATAGAATCTGACCTGACCAGTGACGTTGAAGAAGAAATTTCCGAGATTATCGACCTCGACGATCTGGCTTATGATAATGATGATGATACAGGTTTAGATTTGGAAGACTAGGTTTGTTATAAAATCACGCAAAGATACCAATAAACTTATTTGAGTCTTTTTTGAGTCTTTGCGTTTACCCTGGGGATATCCTGACAGAAATTGCGTAAGCTTTTAATCTTTTTTTAATCTTTTTTTAATCTTTAATCAACTGCTGCAAAGCTGCAAATAAATCCTTTGTTAAATCACTCACACCTTTTCTAGCAGCTTGTTTATTTCCCTGACATTTTTCCCATCTTTCTGTTACGGAAATTGGTTCACCGACAGTAATCATCGCTTGTTTTAAACCTAAACGTGGTCTTCCTGGTAAAGTCGAATCTTTAATTCTAGACAACATATCAAACATTAATAAAGTCGTTTCTGCAAATCTATCAGCGGTTGGTTTTTCTTGAATATAATTAGCTGTCACCGCTACAAAACTTTCGGCTATTCGGATATGTTGCATTCGCAAATCTGCTTCTTCTGCTACCCAGTCAGCTAGACCACGTTTAAAAGGTGGTAAACTATTGATATCCTCTATATCATCACGATAAATATAATTCCAACCGGCTTCTTCTAACCGCCGACATCTATCAATAAAATTACCTTGTGCCGTCACATTAAAATATTCTTCAGCCACCTGTAAAGCTGTATCCATTAAATTTCCTAACCTATTAATTAAAACCTGATTAGGGTTAGCTGTTTCTTCACCAATAATTACTGGTAAATCTCGATGATAAAAACGCCGATAAAAGTCTTCCATTTCCGTAATTAAATATTCTGCTAAACGAAAAAGTCGCTGATATAAAATTTCTTCCCTATTCTTGCCAGTGTAACTAATTTCCGCCACTGGTAAACCACTATCAGCTTCTAATTTTGATATTAGCCATTCTATTTTTTCCCAAGGTGGGTTAACATAACTATATTTAATACCAATAGGAATAATAAAAACCGTTTCTGGGCGGTTAGCTTTTTGCAAATCTTCCACACACCAAAAACTTATTTGTGCTACACCAGGTTCTAAAGGACTGACAATACTACTATGACCATTTGTACCACCTTCAGGAGCGATCGCAATAGGCATTTCTGCATTGACAAATAAATTTCTTACCATTTGAATCGCATTTCTATCTACTTTTCTTCCCCTACGAACTGGTACACCACCGCAGCGAGAAAATAACCATCCTAACCAATTTCCCGCCCATAAAGTCATGCCTCTTTCATACATAAAATGACTATGAACAGGATATTTTAAATCAATGCCTTTTTCCCGCGCTACCTTGGGAACAATGCGAGAAAGCAAATATAGCATTGTTAAAGGATCTTCAACTTCTGGATGACGAAAAGCAATTAAAAATCTAATTTTACCCTCTTGAAATTCATGATATAATTTAGCTAACACTTCGGCGTTTTCAGCTTCTATGTTCACAATACCAGCAGGTAGCCAAGGTCTAGTTCTCACCCGTAAAATAAAAGGGAGAAAAAAAGACATCACCTTGAGTACCAACGGTTGAAAATTTGGGGGAATAAATTTTAATGGTGGTTGGGTGGAATGAATAGATTTAGGCAACTTTTTCTCCTGTAGTGTGGTAAAACATAAAACAATATGAGTGAGTATTGCAAATAGTAATTTATCCAGGTTATGAAATAAACAAACCGCAAAGTACGCAAAGTACACAAAGGGAAGAGAATGGATAAGGGGTTTTTTATCCATGCTATGATTTTAGCAAAGTTGGATGCTCACAAATTATGTAAATAGAAAGCGAAGATCGCAATTATAATAATTTTATGTGAATATTATACAAATATGTAAAACTACAAAAAATAAAACTTCTGAAATTATCTGCGTTTATCTGCGTTCATCTGCGTTTCCTAAAAACTCAAAAATATGCACACAACCCCAGAACAAAAACAATTTGCACCCGCAACCCAACGCAACCGCGAACCCATTTTAGAGGTACTTCAACAAGTCTTACCCACAACAGGAACAATTTTAGAAATAGCCAGTGGTACAGGAGAACACGCGGTATTTTTTGCACCTCATCTAGCACCGCGAAAATGGCTACCTTCTGACCCAAACCCCCTCTTAAGAGACAGTATCACAGCTTGGATGGCAGAATGTAAAAGTGATTATATTTACCCACCTTTAGATATAGATGTACAGTTACCGGTTTGGCCAGTTGAGAAAGAAACATTTACAGACTCGCCAATAGTGGCTATAGTCAATATTAATATGATTCATATTTCCCCTTGGTCAGCTTGTTCAGGACTGATGTCCGGGGCTGGACGAATTTTACCGCCAGATGGTATCCTTTATTTATACGGACCTTATAAACAAAAGGGTCAACATACCGCACCCAGTAACGCTGCTTTTGATGAGTCTTTGCGATCGCAAAACCCAGCTTGGGGAGTGCGTAATTTAGAAGATGTGGTAGAAGCAGCAAAAGCTGAAAATTTGACATTGCAGAAAATTTACCAAATGCCAGCAAATAATTTATCAGTTGTCTTCCAAAAAACCTAGATGGAGGTTAGCGGACTCGAACCGCTGACATCCTGCTTGCAAAGCAGGCGCTCTACCAACTGAGCTAAACCCCCGTTTTTCAAGTCAAAATTCAAAATTAAACAAGGTTCTTTTTTCAGAAACGAGTTAACTTTAAACTTAAAGTAAATAATATCCTATTATTCTTTTTTTGTAAACAGATGAACCCAGAAAATAACCAAGAAAATATTATAGTTGTAGCTGCGCTGTATAAATTTGTCAGTTTACCCGATGATCAAGAACTGCAAGCACCGCTGTTATCTTTTTGTCAGCAACAAGGCATCAAAGGCACAATTTTACTAGCCAAAGAAGGCATTAACGGGACCATAGCTGGTTCTCGTTCTGGGATTGATGCGGTTTTGGGGTTTCTGCGGAGTGATGCGCGGTTAGCAGACTTAGAACACAAAGAATCATACACCGACACACCGCCATTTGAAAAGATGAAAGTGCGGTTAAAACGCGAAATTGTTACATTAGGAATACCGGAAGTTGACCCAAATGAAAAGGTAGGAAACTACGTCACTCCAAAGGAATGGAATGATTTGATTTCTGATCCAGAAGTAACAGTAGTTGATACCCGTAATGATTATGAAGTTAGTATAGGAACTTTCAAAAGGGCAAAAAATCCCCAAACGCAGATTTTCAAAGAATTTCCTGAATATGTAAGTAAAAACTTAGACCCGAACAAACATAAAAAAGTTGCCTTATTCTGTACTGGTGGTATTCGCTGCGAAAAAGCCACATCTTATATGCTGGCTCAAGGTTTTGAGGAAGTTTATCATCTCAAAGGGGGTATTCTGAAATACTTAGAAGAAGTCCCCAAAGAAGAAAGTTTATGGGAAGGGGAATGTTTTGTATTTGATGAACGGGTTGCGGTGCGTCACGGATTGGAAGAGGGCAGTTATGAGTTATGCTTCTGTTGTGGACATCCCATTGCTGAGGCTGATAAAACTTCACCTAAGTATGAAGAAGGTATTTCTTGTCCTCACTGTTTTGATAGTTTGACGGAGGAAAAAAGAGCAAGACAGCAGGAGAAGTGGAAGCAATATAAGTTACAGAATTTTTAAAGCTCACGCAGAGTCGCAGAGATAAAACCTCTTTCCTTTGCGTACTTTGCGTACTTTGCGGTTCGTTATTCATAAATTTTTTAAATCTCAAAAATCCAAAAATTTTTCAACTCTCTTTTTTTCGCAATAACAAGCCTCTATTCTCAATATTATTGATAATATTATCAGTAATTTTACGAAGATCGGTTATTTCAGCCATTGATATTGACATACTCTTTTTTTATGGTATGATGTATGTATAATCCAAGGGAGTTGTATGTCAAGCTTTAGTTGCTCTTGGATGTGAGTATTTTGTCAAATAATGTAATTTTTGTTCCGTTCACTTCAATTTTTCCCTCTTGAGTGAGTTTATAAAAAGCGCGAGAAAGGGTTTCAGGAACAGTACCTAATAAAGCAGCTAGTTGGGTTTTGGGTAAGTCTAATTCGACAACATTGATATTACCGTTTTTCTGACTTAATTTTAATAGATAATTGGTTAATCTTTCTGGAACTTCTTGGAAAGAAAGAGCATTAACCAAGTGAGTTAAATGTCTGAGATGTCTTGCAAAAGTTCCCAGCATGGCTATTGCTAAAGTGGGGTGTTGTTGTAAAACCATGAAAAATGAAGTTCTGGGAATAAAGACAACTTCAGAAAATTCTATTGCTGCTGCGGATGCGGGGAAGTTTCCCCCATCAAAAGCGGGAACTTCTGCAAAGTATTCTGATATTCCAAAGATGTGTAATATTTGTTCTTTACCGTGGTTTGCTACTTTAAATACTTTGATTTTACCAGATTTAACAATAAAAAATCCCGTTGCTGCGTCTCCTTCCCAAAACAGGGTTTCGTTTTTTTTGTAAGTTTGGAGAATAGCAATATTAGCAACTGCTTGGAGTTGTTCATCAATGATGTTTTCAAAGATGGGGGTTTGGTGGAGGAAGTTTTTGACTTGTAATACTTTTTCGGTGAGGGACATAAGGATTATTCTCGTTCATGTTTTTATTATTGTAAAGCCAAATCAATTGAATACTTTAGTCTGTAGCACTTTAGTCTACAATAGCTTAGTATTTTTCTATGCAAACAAGTAAACTAGATCAAAAATTAGGATCAGAAATACAACGTCGTCGTTTAGAAAAAGGTTGGTCACAAGAGTATCTAGCAGAAGTTACAGGTCTACATAGAACTTATATTAGCCAACTAGAACGAGGATTAAAAAGCCCTTCTGTAAGAGTTTTAAGTCATATTACCAAGGCTTTAAATGTAACCATGGGTGAATTTTTGCATACTGTAGAGGAATCGTTAAGTGTTGACAAATAATGAGATTGAGAGATTAAAACAAGCTATTATTGCTACAGTTGCATCCCCAGTAATTGGGTCAATAGAAGATTATGCTTGGGAAGCTATTTTTCATTATGTTAAAGATATTCCGTTAACAGATCCAGCTTTAGGACGCAGTAAACTTTTATATGATGCAGTTGATATTGTAACTAAAACAGGTTGGTCATTGAAATCTCTCCAACTTAGTAATTTAAAAATTGGCAGTACATTTTTCTTTGTGATTCAAAGAGCAGATATTATCAGTAAAGCTGATCAACTTGGGTTTCCTGGTTTGACAGAATTATCTCCACCAGAAGAACTAGGTGCAGCTATTATTCAACATTGGAATGAGAAATTAATCACAAATCAATCATTACAAGGAGTTGAAAATAGTTATGAAAGCATACTGCTGAAAACCATTAAAGGTAATGAATATGTTTATTGTGAATATCCTTTATATCCACTTGATCCAACTATTTTTAATTGGGCTTGGACAGTAAACAAGAAAACTGGTAAAAGTGGTGCAGGTTTACAAGGAGGTGTAGGAGATAACGTTGATTTAGTTTGGTATAAAAATCAAAAACAACTTTTTAAAGCGAGAATTATTCCAGAAGCAGCAGTGAGGATAAATATTCAAAGAACTCGTCTTAACCCAGAGAATTATGTTAAGACAATTCTGGCAGCTTTAGAAATGCAAAACTCCTAAATATCACTCTATATAATACACTCAGCTATAGTTTTAGCTAATAATGGAGGTACAGATTCACCAATTTGAGAAGCCATTTCTGTATATGTTCCTAAAAAGTGAAAAGTATCTGGATAAGAATGAAGTCGGGCAGCTTCGCGTATGGTAATGGTTCTATTTTGTGTGGGATGAAAAAATCTTCCAGAACCCGGATGAAAAACCCATCTTGTAATTGTTTTTGCTGGTTGATCCCAATAAAGTCTGCCATAAGCACCGCTATAATGTTTTTTAGGTGCTAATTCTGGAGGTAAATTTCTGGCATCTTGTCCTTCTTTTAACAGTTTTACTCTTGACATTTGAATTGGGCTTAAAGCACGAGCGATATGGTTTGTAATTTTGGTGCTGTTGTGTCTGATTAAAGATTGATAAGTTGTTTGTGGTTCTGAAGGATATTTTTCTTCAGCATATTTTTCTCCGGCATTTAGTTCCGGTAAATCTCCAATAGCATCTTTAACAGTAACAAGGCTGGAATTAGATTTTAATAGATTAGTTTGGTAAGGGTATTTTTCATTTTTATGCTGACTCTGAATATCATTATGTGTAGGATGAGGCATGATAATTGAACGATCTAAACTAGCAATAAAAAAAGCTCTGGCTCTTGTTTGAGGAACTCCATAGTTAGCAGCATTCAAAGATGATGATATAACTTTATACCCCAATAATTCAAGTTGATTTGTAATTTGATATTTGAATAAACCTTTATATGCTGTCAAAATTTCGGGAACGTTTTCCATAATGACGTAAAGAGGTCTAAACTCTTGGACAAAAGCTAAGAAAGTTTTATATAATTGATTTCTTGGATCGTCCATATAACGATATTCAGCAGGTATATTCCTAGAAAATCCCTGACAAGGAGGACCGCCAATAATTGCGTTTAGTTCTTCTTTTCTTAAACCTAAATATTCACGCAGTTCTAAAGGATTAACTTCTCGAATATCTTGATGTATCACTTTAGTATTTGGGAAGTTATGTTGATAGGTAGCTAAAGCTTTTTTGTTGGTATCAATAGCGCATAACGCTTCAAAGCCAGCTAGTTGAAAGCCTGTGCTTAAACCACCTGCGCCAGCGAATAAGTCAATAATGTTATTGTTCATTCTTGAATACTATAGTATTCGCCAATTAATGTCAAGTGGTTTGTATTTCAATAATTGTTGGTTAACGTCAACACAATCAAACAACCTAGAAATAAAATAAAAATAAGCCCCCCTAAAAAAGGGGGGTTAGGGTGATATTTGATATTACCAATTACCTATTCTATCCTCATCCCAAAGTTCTAACTTTAACTCTTGCAAATAATTTAACCCATTTGCAATTTGCGATTCAGTACCCTGTAAATCCAAATCAAACCAACCATCACTAATAGCATCCTGACCTAAAAAAGCAGCTTTGATATTGATAGTTAAACCATAATCAGAAACCAGACGAGAAATAACAGGTTCTTGATGATAATCCTTGGTAATTCTCACCCTAATTCTCTGACTTATCAAAATATTTTCATCACTCATAAAAACACCTGCCCAGCAATTTACAATCTTGATCCTATTTTCTTAATTCCAATTCTTTGAAAATTTGAAAACTCACACAAAATCCCTCTAAAACCTCTTTCCTTTGTGTCAGCGCAAAGTAATAATTACTCCACATCCTTAATACGGATTATATTTTACCCAATCACCAATCACCAATCACCAATCACCAATTACTCCACATCCTTAATACGAGTTTTCCTCTCCAAAACTTCCTTCACAACCAAAGTTACCACCGCCAAAAGTGCCAACAAAACCGCTGCCGAAAAAGCTGCTTCCGTCTCATATTGCTTATAGGCATCTTCCACAAACAAAGGCAAACTTTGGGTTTTACCAGCAATATTACCAGACACCACAGAAACCGCTCCAAACTCACCCATAGCTCTGGCATTTGTTAAAATTAAACCATAGAGTAAACCCCAACGAATACTAGGTAAAGTCACACGCCAAAAAGTTTGCCACTCATTTGCACCCAAAGTTTTCGCTGCTTCTTCCTGGTCTTTACCAAACTCTTCCAAAACCGGAATAACTTCCCTAGCAACAAAAGGCATACTCACAAAAGAAGTAGCTAAAACCATTCCTGGAAAAGCAAAAATGATTTGAATATCATGACTTTGCAGCCAAGGACCAAACCAACCTTGTCTACCATAGAGTAAAACAATCATCAAACCTGCAACAACTGGAGAGATAGAAAAAGGTAGATCAATAATACTTAAAACAATAGCACGACCAGGGAATTTATGGCGAGCGATCGCCCAAGCTGCACACAAACCAAAAACAGTATTGATAGGTATAGAAATCACAGCTAATAATAGAGTTAACCAAGCAGCATGGAGAAAGTCCACTCTACTCAAATTCTCAAAAAATGGTCCAATTCCGTTTTTAAAAGCTTGGTAAAACACATTAATAGTTGGGATATACTGCACCAGAAATAAATAAGCAACAGCTATCCCAATTAAAACCCCTGGAACCCAACTTTGCTTTGGTTTACCTGTTGTCATATCTTCTTGCCCAAGCTTGTAATAAATTAATTGCTAAGAGTAAAACTAGAGAAATTGCCAATAAAACAACCCCTATCACCGTTGCACCTGAATAATCATATTGTTCTAAACGTTGGAAAATTAACACTGGTGCAATTAAATCTTGAAACGGTGTGTTAGAAGCAATAATTACCGTCGAACCATACTCACCCACTGCACGGGAAAAACCCAAAGCAATACCAGTTAAAATTGTGGGAAACAAAGGCGGTAAAATCACCTTGGTAAAAGTTGTCCACTGAGAAGCGCCCAAACTCCAAGCTACTTCTTCAAGTTCCTTTTCCATCTCTTGCAATACAGGTTGTACAGTCCTCACCACAAACGGCAAAGATATATAAATCATCGCCACACCTACACCCAAACGAGTAAAGGAAACTTTTATACCTAAAGGTGCAAGTAAAGAACCGATCCAACCATTATCACTATACACAGTTGCTAAAGTTAAACCTGCTACCGATGTCGGCAAAGCAAAGGGTAAATCTACGGTAGCATCAAAAATTCGCTTTAAAGGGAAATCGTACCTTACCAATACCCAAGCAATTAATGTACCAAATATACCATTAACAGCAGCAGCCAAAAATGAAGTTACAAAAGTTACATTATAAGTTGCCAATGCTAATTCACTGGTAGCAATTTCCCAAAACTTTGCAGGTGGTTCTGTACTAGCTTTGAAAAACATAGCCGCAATAGGCAGAAACAACATGAAAGCTAGGTATAAAATTGTAATTCGCCAAGTCCAAGGTAGACGAATTACTTTATCTAAAAACTCTTTGCCAATAAAGGGTTTTCTCTCCCTCTTACCGCTTGTAGATACTGCCATAAATGATGCAAAATTCCCAATTCAAAATTCCCAAAACATGAGATTAAACTGATAACTGAAACTAACTAATTACTGCTTATTTTTAGCTTGTTGAATTTGATCAAAAATAGCCCCATCAGCAAAGAATTTTTGCTGCACAGCATCCCAACCACCTAATTCTTGAACTGTACTCAAACTTTTCACTGGAGGATATTTTTCAGAAAATTCTTTGCTTTTAGCTACCGTCTCATCCACAGGTCGAAAACCAACTTTAGCAAATTCCTGTTGTGCTTCTGGGGTAAATAAATATTTGACAAATGCTTCTGCTACTTCACGAGTACCATTTTGATCAACATTTTTATCTACCACTGCCACAGGATTATCAATGGAAATATTCACATCAGGGATACTATAGTTGACCTTCAAACCTTTTTGCTGTGCCAAAATGATTTCATTTTCATAATTAATTAAAGCATCTCCTTGACCTTGTTTAAAAAAGGCATCTGTAGCTTCACGTGCATCTTTAGTCAAAACAGGCACATTGTTGTAAACAGTAGTCACAAATTCAACAGCTTTTGCTTCATCTCCACTTTTAATGGCTGAATTCCACAAAGCTAAGAAATTCCACCGTGCTACCCCCGATGTTTTCGGATCAGCAGTAATCAGTTTAACATCATTTTTTGCTAAATCTGCCCAAGTTTTAATACCTTTGGGGTTGCCTTCACGAGTCACCAATGCAGCTACAGATGATGAAACAATACCATTATTGGGAACTTCTGTTTCCCATCCTGGTTGAATTAAACCTGCTTTCTCAATTTTTTGGGTATCCAATGCCAACGCTAAGTGAGTAATATCTGCTGGTAAACCATCAACAATAGCGCGAGTCTGAGAACCAGAACCGCCATAGCTTTCCTTGAATGTAACCGTTTGGTTATGCTCTTGTTGCCATTTGGCGACAAATTTAGGAATAATGGCTTTATACGCATCTCTGGTGACAGCAAAAGATACTAAAGTTAATTCTACATTTTTTGGTTTTGTCGTAGCCGAATTACCTGGAGTAGAACCACCCTCATTTGTCCCAGAGCAAGCTGCAACTGCCAAACCCAAGAATATTCCCACTACAAATAGGGATAAAAAACTTTTAAGTGAATTTACACTTAATTTACGTTGTAATTGTTTTAGTGCGCGTTGCCACCAACTCATTTCTTTTCCTCAAAATCTACAGTTACCCGATAGGATTACGGGATTTAATGAACATAATACAAGATAATTGCAGATATGGGTTATGAACGCAAGAGTAAAACAGCACTTTTTCGATAGAAAATATGGGGATTATAGCAGATTCCGGTGACATCTCTCTTTGATCACATTTAAATATTTGCATATAAGAGAATTATTTATAACTTTACTTTATACAAAGTTTACAAATTTATTATATAAATAAATACACTTGTTTACCGATAGATTTTTTGTACTTTACGTCTTGATTTTCGCAATTGCATCTGATAAGCTCTGTTTTTATAAGCAATTACGTTATTCCTATCGAATTACCGTAGTTTATTTGAGGACGAAGGAAAAATCTCCAATGACATACAATTTTGAGAAAGCAGCAAAATTTTTGCCCGTAAAAACTGCATCAACCGTAGTTTTAGCAATTACTTTTAGTACAAATACGTTATTGCCCGTATTTGCCGGGACTACAACTCAAAAGACCCTAATTAGTCAACAGAGCAAAAAAGTAGAAATTACCTTGGTGACTTACGCAGTAACAAAAGCTGCTTACAGCAAAATCATTCCGCAGTTTGTAGCCAAATGGAAACGGGAAAAAGGTCAGGATGTGGTCATTCGAGAAAGCTATGGTGGTTCTGGTTCTCAAACTCGCGCAGTCATTGATGGTTTACCAGCCGATGTAGTAGCATTAGCACTAGGACTAGACACAAAAAAAATCGAACAAGCAGGTTTAATTAACCGTGGTTGGGAAAAAGAAGCGCCCAACAACTCAATAATTACCCGTTCCGTAGTAGCATTAGAAACCCGTCCTGGAAATCCCAAAGGTATCAAAACCTGGAACGACCTCACCAAACCAGGGGTAAAAATAGTCACAGCAAATCCTAAAACTTCTGGTGGTGCAAGGTGGAATTTTTTGGCCTTGTGGGGTGCAATAACACAAAATGGAGGCAACGAAAACCAGGCCTTCAACTTTGTGCAACAGGTATTTAGAAATGTAGTAGTATTACCTAAAGATGCCAGAGAATCAAGTGACGCTTTTTTCAAAAAAAATCAAGGTGATGTACTAATCAACTATGAGAACGAAGTAATTTTAGCAGCACAACAAGGAAAAACAGATACATCCTATGTAGTACCTTCCACGAATATATCCATAGAAGGACCCGTAGCAGTAGTTGATAAAAACGTAGATAAACGCGGAACTCGTGAAGTATCAGAAGCATTTGTCAAGTTTTTATTTACACCAGAAGCCCAGAGAGAATTTGCCAAAGTTGGTTTTAGACCAGTTAACCCAACTGTAACCAAAGAAGTACAAAATAAATTTCCCAGAATCAGCAAACTTTATACAGTCGGTAGTTTAGGTGGTTGGGATGCTGTGCAGAAGAAATTTTTTGATGATGGTGCTATTTTTGACAAAATTCAATCTAGAAAGAGATAGGGAACAGGGAACAGGGAATAGAAGGCAAAAGGCAAAAGTTATATTCTTTCCTGAACTCCTTACTCCTGAACTTCTGAACTCCTGAACTCCTAAATTTAAAAAAATCTCTGCCAAAATCCCCACAATTTGATACCCTAGCTTAAACAGATTTGAGAAAAATGAAAGAGTGGAAATTCAACTTGGGCGGGGAAAAATGGCTCGCCGAGCCTACGGCATTGACGAAATAGCTTTAGTCCCCGGTAACAGAACATTAGATCCGAGTCTAGCGGATACAAAGTGGAAAATTGGTAATATTGAACGAGAAATACCCATTATTGCTAGTGCAATGGATGGTGTAGTAGATGTTGGTATGGCGGTGCGTCTATCCCAGTTAGGAGCTTTAGGAGTTCTTAACCTAGAGGGTATTCAAACGCGATACGATGACCCAAATCCGATATTAGATCGCATTGCTTCAGTGGGCAAAGATGAATTTGTGGGACTGATGCAAGAACTTTATGCCGAACCGATCAAGCCCGAACTCATTGAAAAACGTATTCAGGAAATTAAACAACAAGGCGGTATTGCGGCAGTTAGTGCAACACCAGTAGGAGCAAGCAAATATGGTGAAGTAGTAGCTAAAGCTGGGGCTGATTTATTTTTTATCCAAGCTACAGTAGTTTCTACAGATCACCTTTCTCCAGAGTCTATTAAACCTTTAGACTTAGCAGAGTTTTGCCAGTCTATGCCTATTCCCGTAGTTTTGGGTAACTGCGTTACATATCAAGTCACCTTGCATTTAATGAAAGCAGGTGCATCCGCAGTGTTAGTAGGGATTGGACCCGGTGCAGCTTGTACATCCCGTGGGGTTTTAGGTGTGGGTATACCCCAAGCCACAGCAGTTGCCGACTGTGCCGCTGCCAGAGATGACTTTTATCAAGAAACGGGCAAATATGTACCTGTCATTGCCGATGGTGGTTTAATCACCGGTGGCGACATTTGTAAATGTATTGCTTGCGGTGCTGATGGCGTAATGATTGGTTCACCCTTTGCCAGAGCCGCAGAAGCCCCAGGACGGGGTTATCATTGGGGAATGGCAACTCCTAGCCCAGTGCTGCCCCGTGGTACTCGTATTCGTGTGGGTACAACTGGAACTCTAGAACAAATACTCAGAGGTCCAGCAGCATTAGATGATGGTACTCACAACCTGCTTGGCGCATTAAAAACCAGCATGGGTACATTAGGAGCAAAAGACCTAAAAGAAATGCAGCAAGTAGAAGTAGTTATTGCTCCCTCTCTGTTGACAGAAGGCAAAGTTTACCAAAAAGCCCAACAGTTGGGTATGGGTAAATAAATAGGTGATTGGTGACTGGTGATTGGTGATTGGGGACTGGGGACTGGGGACTGGGG
>NZ_JAQMTI010000129.1:0-10176 GCF_028329225.1 Sphaerospermopsis kisseleviana CS-549
CAGTCCCCAGTCCCCAGTCCCCAGTCCCCAATCACCAAATATTACAAATTGCCTACTTCGGGGAAACGTTTGGCTAATTCAATTCCTTTTTCAACAAACTTTTCTCCCTCTTCATTCAGCTTTTCTAGAGATTCAAAACCAAAACGGTGAGCATCACGTAAGGTTTTAATAGTTAATAATAATCGTCCAGAAAAAACTAAAGCCCAACCAAAACCTTCATGACCTAATTCAATTACCACATTAGAAAGTAATCCAGTTTCCTTTTCTATGCTTGAGGCGATCGCTCTAAAAAAAGCATTAATGCGAGAAAGAGTAGCTGGATCAACTTCACCTTCTGTAGAAATTTCTTTTTTCTTTTGTTTTGTCACCACAAAAGGTTTAAGAATCAATTCATCAGACCAATTTTTGTAAAATCCATAGCTATCATTAGCTCGAATTTGTTGGACTAATGTTTTCAGAAAAGGTGAAGAAATTATCGTGCTTGTTGCGTTTCCGTTCACACTATTATTTTCACTCATACCGCAGCTTCGTTTTCAATTTCCTCTAAAAAGTTAGATTTCTTTTGACCTAAAGCTTTACGCAACCAAGGTGGAGGATTCCCTTTCAAAGTTTGCACTAATTTAGTCAAGATTTCTTCAATCTTTTCTTCTTCAGATTTCGCCTTAACAGGTGTCACACCATGCTTAATTAAACGAGCGGCCGCACTACCACCAATAGCCACTACATAAACTATTGTACAATCTTTTAAAGCCTCAAGTTTAGGGGTAATTTTATCCTCATTACCATCTTCTTTAAGATCACCATCAAAGGTTAAAGTTTCTAGAAATTGATATCCTTCATCTGTAATTTCATAGACATCAATTTCCTTAGCCCATCCAAAATGAGCATTAACATGAATTCTGTCAGTTGTCGTAAATGCAATTTTCACTTTCATTTGTCCTTTGTTAGTAATTAGTAATCAGTAATCAGCTTATTAACTGTCACCTGTCACCTGTCACCTGTCACCTGTCACCTATTACCTGTTCCCATTGTTTCATCATTAATGCTTCTTCGTGTTCTATAAATAGGTTGCCAATACCAAATAAAACATCCATAGAACCGCGATAGCCTACTTTGGTAAATAAGCCATTTCCTAATCTGTCGTAAATAGGAATACCTAAACGATAGAGAGGAATAGAAAGACGTTTAGCAATAGTATTAACATTAGAATTTCCAATTAATAAATCAGAACCTACTGCTAAATCTTCCAAATCTTCTAAATCGCCAATAGTCACATTTTTAATGGGTAGATGCTCTAATAAAGGTGATTTTGTGGTAGTTACAGCCCCATGAATTTGCGCCCCCATTGACTGGAGAAAATGCACCATAGACCACATTAAATCCGGTTCTAAGGCTAAAGAAATCCGTTTTGCACCAAAATAAAAATGAGTGTCTAACATCGCATCTTGTAGCTGACGACGTTGGCGACAATATTTTTCTGGTACGGGATTTCCACTTAACACAGATAAGGCTTGTAGAAACTCATCCACAGGTTCTAAACCTGTTAAATCTCTGAAAACTTCGTAGTCTGTGTTAAACCTTTGCTGGAGAATTTTAGCTGCTCCTCGCATACTTTCACCTAATGCAATAGTGAAAGCAGAACTACCTAAAGATTGCAATTGTTTGATAGTTGTACCACTAGCAGTTATAGCACTATAATTATCCTCTAAATGTCCATCTAAAGAAGCTCCCAAATTAGGCACAAAAATAGGATCTAAACCGAAGGATTTAACCATTTCTTCGATTTCTTGAACATCTCCCGGAGTAAATGCAGAACCCGCTAAAATTGTGATTTGTTCTGGTTTTACCCCTCCTGCTTTGGGAACTTCTTTAACAATGCTTTCTACTGCAACTGCAAAACCATCTTGCAATGCACCTTTAAAGTCAGGAGTGGGAGCAAAAATAATGGCTAAATGATCTAATTCTGGATGACGTTTTCTAATTTCTTTTAAAAAACGTTCAATATCATCTCCTCTAGTTTCAGTTAACCCAGTGGTACATAAACCAATAATTTCTGGTTGTAATTTTTCTACTACTGTTAAAATTGCTTGTTCAACATTTTCTTCACCACCTAAAATGGTAGTAACTTCCGTCATTGCGGTAGTAGCTAAAGGAATCGCTTCCCGAAAATGCCGAACTAAAACAACTTTTGCAAAAGCAGTACAACCTTGAGAACCATGAAATAAAGGGATAGTTCCTTTTAATCCTAAAAAAGCTAAAGATGCGCCTAAAGCCTGACTTTGTTTAAGGGGATTAACAGAAACAGATTTTTCTGGAAGTGTAACAAGTGCCATAAATATAATCTCAATAATTGAAAATTGAAAATTGACAATTGATAATTAATAATTTTCCATTATCAATTATCCATTATCAATTTTTAATTTATTCCCAAGGTGCGGGTTTACGAATTTGTTCCCAAATTGGGCTATACAAAGCTTCGTATAATTCCCGTGCCATTTCTACCATTCCCATATAACCAGCATAGGGATGATGACGTTCTTGGTTAATATCTAAAAATGGGATTCTGGCTTTTAATGCTGTGTACTGGTTTCTTCCCCCAGCTATTAACATATCAGCTTTTGTATCTTCCACTAACTTGAGCAATTCTTTGGCATTTCCTTTTTCTAACATAATGCCATCATTGCCTAACAATTTCTTGATTTTGGATTTATCTTCTTCTGTACTTTTGCGGGTACTGGTGGCAACAACTTCTATTCCTAAATCTTTAGCTGCCGAAATAATTGACCAACTTTTTACACCACCAGTATAGAGTACAACTCGTTTACCTTTGAGTCTTTCTCTATAAGGTGCAAGGGCAATATCTAAAGCTGCTGTTTCTTCAGAAATTAATTTTTCTGTCCGTGCTTGTAAATCAGGATCACCTAATTTTGCAGCGACATTTCTCAGGCAACGGTTAATATCATCTATACCATAAAATGATTCTTCAATGTAAGGAATACCGTAACGTTCCTCCATTTTCCGCGCCATGTTTAATAATGCCCGTGAGCATATCATCACATTCAATTTAGCACGGTGAGCATAGGTTATTTCTTGATAGCGAGCATCGCCAGTAATTTTAGATAAAACGCGAATACCTAACTTTTCAAATAAAGGTAAAACGCCCCACATTTCCCCAGCAATATTGTACTCACCAATCAAATTAATATCATAAGGTGTAGTATATTCTGGTTCAGCAGTACCGACTACATAATCTAATAAAGCTTCACCACCAAAGCGATTTCCCAGATTTTTACTACCTATAAAACCAGGAGAAATAACAGGAACAACCGGAACACCAATTTTTTCTGCTGCTACTTTACAAACTGCTTCCATATCATCACCAATAAGAGCAGTTACGCAAGTAGCATATACAAAAACTGCGGCTGGTTTGTAACGTTTGTGAATTGCGAGAATGCCTTGATAAAGTTTTTTCTCACCACCAAAAATCACATCATTTTCTGTTAAATCAGTGGTAAAACCTGTTTTATAAAGCATTGGTCCAGAAGACAAACTTCCGCGACTTCCCCAAGAGTTACCAGCGCAAGCAATAGGACCATGTACCAAATGAGCAGCATCGGTAATAGGCACTAATGCTATCATTGCGCCATCAAAAGCACAACCACCTTGAGCAGCACCAGGTTGAGCTTGTTGGGTACAGGATTTGTTTTTCTTTTCTCCTTGTTTTTTTTGATTATGTTCGCATCCTGATTCATTCAGAAGTTCGTTAATTTTGCTTTGGGTCATTTTCATATTTATGTCTCGCCTGGGTTGATTTTTATTAATTAAAATTGTCAGCATTCAGCTATCAGTAATCAGTCATCAGCTTTTTAAGGCTACGCTGCTATGGAAAATCCTGATTTCTGACATTCAACATTTCTGCAAAACTATATAGACTTACCGCAAAATTCCTCTTAATATTAGATTTACACAGTTAAAATTTCAGAAAAGATATCTATTTATCTGTAACTGAATTTTAATAACATCAATCCTTGATAATTGCTCTTCTGTTTAGTTCAATACTAATGACCAATGACTAATGACCAATGACTAATGACCAAGAAAAAAGTAATGGGTAATGAATAATAATTGATGTTTAGCAAATATATTGCGTCACATCTTCGCCACATTCGTCAACAAGATATGACAAAGCCCGAAATCGTAAACCGACAACTTCGTTATACAGAGGATTGATTTGACAAATTGCGGGAATATGGAAAGTGCGACCAAATAAATTAATATCTCGCTCGAAAGGACAACAACAGGGAATTACTCGACAAATTAGATGGGCTAGGCGATTATTTTTAACTGGGATACCATCTACTAACTTTCTCAGGGGACGGAAAATGTCAAAGTTTCCGGGGTTTTGGTAGCTGGGTGGATGATAGTTAGGATGTGGATGAGAATGGGGAATAGATGCCATAATGCAAACCTAAGATAACTACAATTTAGTAATCAGTAATCAGTAATTAGTAATCAGTAATCAGTAATCAGCATTCAATTATTCTGACTGCTCTACGGGCGAAGCATTCGGGCGATTAATTATCAATTTTTGTCGACGGCTATTTTCCGAATGCTTCGCCCCTACGATTCCTGTTGTGATTTACTGGAATAGGGAATTGGGAAATAATACCCAATCCCCATTTATTCTTTGTTGTTTTGCTAGTAGTCAGATGTTTTTTAACACCTGACTGTTGATATTCTTAGCGTACTAAGTCGTAAGAAATATCGGTCTTACCAGCAACGTTGGTGTTGCGATCGATTTCTTCAAAGATTGTGTTAACAACCCAGTTCAACAAGTTGATTACACCTTTGTAACCGATGGTTGCATAGCGGTGGTAGTGGTGACGGTCCATGATTGGATAACCGATTCTTACTAAAGGTACACCACAATCACGCCACAGGTACTTACCGTAGGAGTTACCGATTAACAAGTCTACGGGTTCGGTGAACAACAAGGAACGTAAGTGCCATAAGTCCTTACCACCCCAGATTTTAGCGTCTTTACCAAATTCGCTAGAATCTAACAGTGCTTGCAGTTCTTTTTCAAATACTTCGTTGGTGTTGTGAACCAAAATGTGTACAGGTTCAGCACCCATTTCTAACATGAAGCTAACAACGCTGTAAACTAGGTCAGGATCACCGTAGATAGCGAAACGCTTACCGTGTACCCAAGCATGGGAGTCGGTCATAGCGTCAACTGCACGACCACGTTCTACTTCTAATTCAGCAGGAATGGGCTTACCAGTTAGTTCGCTGAGTTTCATCAAGAATTCGTCTGTACCCTTGATACCCCAAGGACGAGCAACACAAACATCTTGCTTCCATTCCTTAGCAATGTATTCACGGGTCTTGCTCAGGGAGTAAGCTTGAAGAGCAACAGTAGCTTTAGCGTTGATGGAGTCTGCTGCATCTTCTAACTTTGTACCACCGGGGTACATATTGAATTCACCGTCGTTAGGTGCGTCAACATAATCACTGTTGTCAGATAACAAGGTGTAGTCAATGCCCATCAATTCAGCGATGCGCTTAACTTCACGGTTGTTTTCTACATAGGTGTCAAAACCGGGGATGAAGTTGATTTTGCCATTGCTGGTAGCTTTCTTCTTACCTGCGGTCAGGTTAGAAAGAATGCCCTTCATCATGTTGTCGTAACCAGTGATGTGAGAACCTACGAAGCTAGGAGTATGTGCGAAGGGTACGGGGAAGTCTTGGGGAACTGAACCAGCGTTTTTAGCGTTGGTGATAAACGCACCTAAGTCATCACCGATAACTTCAGCCATACAGGTGGTGCAAACTGCGATCATCTTGGGTTTGTACAATGCGTAAGCGTTAGCCAAACCATCAATCATGTTTTGCAGACCACCGAAAACCGCAGCGTCTTCAGTCATGGAAGAAGAAACGCCGGAGAATGGTTCTTTATAGTGACGGGTTAAGTGTGTACGGAAGTAAGCAACACAACCTTGAGAACCTTGAACGAAGGGAAGAGTGCCTTCAAAACCCACAGCAGCGAACATAGCACCTAAAGGCTGACAACCTTTAGCGGGGTTAACGGTTAGAGCTTCACGAGCGAAGTTCTTTTCACGATATTCCCAGGTCTTTGTCCATTCTGCAACCCGTTGAACTTCTTCGGGGGTGTGAGCGTTTTCAAATTCTTTCTTGTTTTGGAACAGTTGTTGGTATTCTGGCTGGTGGAATAGCTCAACGTGGTCTTTAATATTTTCTGGATTCTGAGGCATTTCTAGTTCTCCAAGCTTGCTGTGTGTTGTGTTTCAGTGATTTTTTGGTGGCGTAGAGGCGGGGTTTTCCCGCCGGTTTTTGGTGGAGAGTGGGGAATGTGGCTCAAAATTCAGAATGCAAAATTCAACACTGAGAATTTTTGATTTTGAATTTTGAATTCCCTACTCCCCCCTGGGGCTAAACCCCAGACTTTTCCTATCCGGCCAAGGTTGCCCCTACTCTGTTGTTACCTAGACTGCTGCTGTAGCTTTTCTTAAAGCTTTCTTTGCAGACTTGTTCCAGGGAGCGCCGATTAATCCCCAGGTTGGGCTGTTGAGTGCCAAATCCATGTCACGAGCGAAGATTGCGAATCCGTCGTAACCGTGGTAAGGACCGGAGTATTTTTATTAATGGTTTAATAGTTTGTGAATGCTTAATGTTTGTATTTAAACTGAAATTAAGTTACAATTAAGCTAAAATTACAATATACACCAAGAGAAGAGAATGATTAATATTAATTGGGGAGAAATCCCAATCAAACAAAGATTGATTAATTAATAGAATAGTGCCAATTATCGAGAATTTTCTAAGGAAAGATGATTTATAGCAAATTATGAAACTACAGTTAAAACCAGCAGGAATAAATCATAATGGCATATTTATTAGATACCAAACTAATAACATCTTGTAAATCCTTAAATCCTGGACATTCTGATTCAGACAAGTGCTATAATAATATTTACAGATAGTTGAGTGAAGACACTATGAGCATTACAACTTTAACTAAACTAGACTTTATACAATTCTTACAACAACGTCCTGATGATGGTATTTATGAATTAGTTAACGGAGAAATTGTTAAAGTGGAAGCAATTAGAGCGCATAAAAATGTAGCCAGATTTTTGGTAAAGGCTTTTGATAGAGAGAGTGAACGATTACAGCTTGATTATATTGTAGATAAAGATATAGTTATTAGAACTATTACTAATAAAGGAGAACAGAGGGGAAGAAATCCTGATGTGAGCGTAGTTCTTGCATCTTTATGGAATGCTAATGTTACAGCTTATGGTGCTTTAATTGAACCAATTCCATTAGCAGTAGAAGTAGTATCAACAAATTGGGAAGATGATTATGTTGATAAGTTAGAAGAATATGAAAATTTGGGAATTAAGGAATATTGGATAGTGGATTATTTAGCTATAGCTTCTCGTAGTTATTTAGGAAATCCTAAGTTACCAACGGTGTTTGTTTATGAATTGGTTGATGGTAAATATCAACAAACAGCATTTACAGGTACAGATAAAATTATTTCTCCTACTTTTCCTGAATTAAATATTACGGTTGAAGATGTCATTAAAGCTAGTCAAATTTATAATGTATAATATTGTCGAGATACTGAAATGATTGTAGAAGTTTGGTATCTGTTTTCTGGATGTTTGCAGTTAACATATTTATTTCGGGTTTAAGTTTATTCTAATAAACAATTAAAAATGCAAGATTCACAAATTCAAGATCCAGAACAAGGGGTTTTGAATTAATTCTTTATGGTTTATTTGTTTATTTTGATGCGATCGCCACAAACCCAACATGAAAACCAACTTAACCCAGGAAATACAGCAAGTAAATCTGCGTTTGAAGTCTGCAAAAACCAGAGTTACCATTCGAGAATCTAATGGATGTCTGCAATTACGGGCAACTTTACCCCTGAAACCAGGAGATGCTGATATCAGAAAAACAGGTAAAAAGCAATACAACATCAGTTTAAACATTCCTGCTAACTTGGAGGGATTAAAAACCGTAGAAGAAGAAGCTTATGAGTTAGGAAAGTTAATTGCCAGAAAAACCTTTGTTTGGAATGATAAATATTTAGGGAAGGAAACTAGAAAAAATGATTTACCAACTATTGGCGAATTATTAGAACAGTTTGAAATTGAATATTTTAAAACCCATAAACGCACAACTAAAAGTGAGCATACTTTCTTTTATTATTATACTCGAATCAAACGCTATACCAATGCAGATGATTTAGCAATTGGGGAAAATTTTATTCACGCAATTGAGAAAATAGATAAGGAATGGGCAAGATATAATGCTGTGAGAGCTATTTCTGTATTTTGTCAACTTTTCAAGATTGAAATTAATTTAACTAACTATGCTAAAACCCCGGAAACTAACTCTCGCAATATTCCCACAGATAAGGAAATAGTTGCAGGTTTTTATAAATTTGAGGAATATGAAAATAATAGAGGTAAACAAGTTAATCAAGATGTAAAAGATAGCTGGTTGCTTTGGCGTTGGGTTTATGGAATGTTGGCGGTTTTTGGTTTACGTCCTCGTGAATTATTTATTAATCCTGATGTTGATTGGTGGTTAAGTTATGAAAATATAGATTTAACTTGGAAGGTTGATAAAGTTTGTAAAACAGGAGAAAGAGAAGCTTTACCTTTATATAAAGAATGGATTGAAGAATTTGATTTAAGAAATCCCCATTATTTAGAAATGTTGGTGACAGCAATTAGTAAAAAAAATAAAAATAATCATGCAGAAATTACAGCTTTAATTCAAAGAGTTAGTTGGTGGTTTAGGAAAGTTGGCTTAGATTTTAAACCCTATGATTTACGGCATGGTTGGGCAATTAGAGCGCATATTTTAGGGATTCCGATTAAAGCAGCAGCAGATAATTTAGGTCATAGTGTGCAGATTCACACGAAAACTTATCAACGTTGGTTTTCTTTGGATATGCGGAAATTGGCAATAAATCAGGCTTTGAGTAAGCGGAATGAGTTTGAGGTGATTAAGGATGAAAATTTGGTTTTGAAGATAGAGAATGAAAAGTTGAAGATTGAGTTAGAAAAATTAAAAATGGAAATGGTTTATAAAGGGAGTTTTTAGTATGTGATATGTTATAATTACAAGATATCAAAAAATATATTTTCAGGGATGAACTATCAACCCAACTCAGATTATGACAGTGCATGAAAAGAAGCGATTACAGTTTATCTTGAACAATTCATAGAATACTGTTTTCCTGAATTTTATCAAGATATTGACTGGGAAAAAGGGTATGAAACTCTAGACACCGAATTACAAGAACTAATTAGAGATGCAGAAACAGGAAGACGTTTAGCGGATAAACTGGTAAAAGTCACCCTGCGGAATGGAGAAAAAGCGTTAGTTCTGATTCACATAGAAATACAAGGACAAGAACAAGACGATTTTGCGGAAAGGATGTATATTAGACATCTACAGAAAAGAAATTATAGAACCTATTTATGGGGGCAGGGCGAAGCATTTGGGATATCTAGATGTCTGATTTTTCCGTTAAATTATCGCCCAAATGCTTCGCCCCTACAACTTATGACAAATTAATACATTCTATTGTGGAGATGTCTATTTATAATCATCGTTTATTTAATCGCTATCGTCTTAAAGTCTTTAGTTTCGCAGTTTTAGGAGATGATAACCCCAATTGGAAACCAGCATCTTATGGTTATAGTCAGTGGGGATTTACCACTCATTTGCAATTTCCCAGTGTTAAACTATTAGATTAACCCAAGTTGCTAGTTATGGGGAAGAGCGATAGCTACGCTGCACTTCGTGAACGCTAGGGTGAAGTTTGGGAAATAAATGGGTCAATAAAGTAATAACCCAAGTAGCCGGTAGAGATTCAAATGGAAAGAAAGTCATCAAAAATTGACTCCTGGAATGCAGAAGCGACGGTCAGTAATAATGAAATTACAAGTATGAATAGTAACTGATTAGATAAATGCTTCTTGCAGGGTGAAGGCAAAAATAAATGCCTGAACTTTCAGTAAAAACCCTTGATAGGTGACAGCATGAATGGATTTGGGAAAATCAATTGTAATTGAACTAAATACGGTTTCAATATAATGACGAGTATGTTGTTTTATATATTGAATC
>NZ_JAQMTI010000130.1:0-12516 GCF_028329225.1 Sphaerospermopsis kisseleviana CS-549
AGTCACCAGTCACCAGTCACCAGTCACCAGTCACCAGTCACCAGTCACTAATCATCAACAACAGCATAACTATATACAGAATTTCCATTTTTGTTGTTTTTAATAGCGTCGAAAGTGCCTTTGATAGTACCAGCAATGGGTACAGCAACCAGTGTTCCCAACAAACCAGCAATTTCAAATCCCATCAAAATCGCTATAAAAATCCATAGGGGATTGAGTCCGATAAAGTTACCAAGCAACTTGGGAGATAGGATATTATCTTTGATTTGCTGCATGATAATTGCTACCATTGCTACTGGAAATGCTAACCACCAAGTCTGTAAAAACACTAATAACGTTACCAACCCTATCCCTAATGTAGCGCCGATAAAGGGAATAAGCTCAGAAATACCGATGATAATGGCAAATAATAGGGCAAATGGTACTCTTAAAAATAAGAAAATCGGTGTCAGGGCTACCACCATAAACAGTGCCAGTAATAATTGGCTAAGGAAAAAGTTCTGAAAATTTAATTGTAAGGACTTGCTGAAGGGGATGCCAATATAAGATGGCAGGAGATTAATTAAACCATACCACAGGCGATCGCCATATAGCAGCATATAAAAAGCTAGTACAATTACTAACACTATATTCAGCAACGCCGATAACAACGTTCCCGCAAATCCCACCGCACCAGAAGCTATCTGTTGTAGAATGTTCTGCACACCAGCATTAATTTGCTCAGTTACTAAACTTAGGTCAAGTTTTATACGTTTCTGACGTGCTAACATTTGCAAATTTTCCAGGTTGTCTTGACTGGAGGCTAACCAATCAGGAATTTTGTTTAAAAGTTGGATTGTTTGGTCAATTACCATCGGTACAAGGGTAAAACCCAAAATAATCAACAAAGCTAAAGTGAAGATTAAAACTATGATCACTGCCTGAGTGCGAGTAAATCTAAACCTTTCCAATAATTTAACCGGGTAATTCAGCAAAAACGCCAAAATTGCCGCAATACTCAGAATAGTAATTGGATGCTGGAAATAACCAAACAGCAGAGACAGTAGCCAGACATTGAGAGCGATAATCGGGCCACTCAGACCATAAATTAGCAGAGTTTGTAAAGAGGCTGAACGGCGCATTTGATTTAATCTTAGGGAATAGGGAATAGGTAATAGGGAATGGGGAATAGGTTATAAAATGTATGATAATTACCAATTACCAATTACCAATTACCAATTACCCATTACCAATGGATAAAAATATTGCTGACCTTCGTAAAGACTACACTTTGCAAGATTTGAATGAAACAGAAGTTAACCCTAATCCTTTTATACAATTTAAATTATGGTTTGATCAGGCTCTAGAAGCAAAATTATTAGAACCTAACGCCATGACTTTGGCTACATCTACCCCTGATGGTAAACCTTCAGCCAGAATGGTCTTATTAAAAGATTTTGATGAAAGGGGCTTTGTTTTATTTACCAACTACAACAGTCACAAAGGACAAGAAATAACAGCCAATCCTCAAGCTGCGTTAGTATTTTGGTGGGCAGAATTAGAACGACAAGTGAGAATTGTGGGATGTGTAGAAAAGATTTCTGCTGAAGAATCGGATGGATATTTTGAAGTACGTCCTCATAATAGTCGTTTGGGCGCGTGGGCTTCTAATCAAAGTGAAGTAATTGCTAGTCGGGAAGTTTTAGAAGTACAATTACAGGATTTCCAGCGTAAATATGAAAATCAGGAAGTTCCTAGACCACCTCACTGGGGAGGTTTTCGGGTAATTCCCCAAGAAATAGAGTTTTGGCAGGGACGTTCTAGCAGGTTACATGATCGGTTGCTGTATTCTCGGTGGGATGATGGAAGTTGGAAAATACAACGTTTGTCACCTTAATTTTTTGTAGCGGGCAAGATGCCCGCACCACAATTTCATGAGATAGTGTTAGGATCAATACCTAGTTCTCGTAACTTAGCTGCTAATAATTCAGCCCGTTGACTTTCTTGTTCAGCCCGTTGACGTTCCTGTTCAGCCCGTTGACGTTCCTGTTCAGCTTGTTCACTACTCCACAGCAGCAAATTTCCGTCACTATCCCACCACCGCAACCAGTTCATGGTTTGACATAATCTTTCACCTGGCCAAATTCCTAAAAATAGTGAGAGTTCAGGAATCCAAAAACGTCCATTAGGGTCTGCTTTTTGTTTGTTGTATTCTCCATTTTGCAAACAGCGTACTTCTAAACTGGGTTCGTAGGGATCATAAGTGACATAAGTGGGAACTTGGAGAATGTGTTCGTAAAAATACAACTTTCCATAAGGTGGTGTGGAACGTAATGATAATTCTCCACCTTCGGTATCAGAAAGAAATTCCATCACCACAGCTACAGGTTCTCCTTCGAGGTTGGGGGTATAACTGCGACGTACCACATCAGTAGCTACAGGATGCACCTGTGGCACATAAAACCAGTCGGGGGCTTTGACGATGATTTTTTTGTTTAAGGTGGCTACAAGCCCAAAATTAGAGCCAATCAGCATTTGTGGGAGGATGCGTCCTGCTGCACCTAAAGCGTCAGTAAGTGCAGCTGCTAAAGGTGGTTGTTGAATATTTTCCACTGGGTCATCAGGTAAAATAAAATCGGCGGGAAGTGGTTCCCAGGTGACAATGGGTGTTTTTTGAGTTGGGTGAGTTTGTAGAATCATAGATTTATTTATAATAGGTGATCTGAATTAGGATTTGAGGATGTACAGGATGTGATTTAATGATGGTTGGTTACGCACAAGTCACTAAAGAATGAACCGCAAAGTACGCAAAGGACACGTTCACCGAAGGTGTTCCCGAAGGATAGGTAAGAGGTTTTAGAGAGATTTTCTATTTTCATCCTCTACATCCTTTAATCCTGGTTATCCTGATTCTGACACAAATATCATCATTAACCTATCATTTTCAACCAGGCAAATATTTGATTAACTGTTAATTGTAAATTGATTTCTTCTAAAATTGGTAACTGTTGATCACCTCTGAATAATTCTGGTTGTTGCTGGGGACGAAAAACCAAAATAGAACGATCTTCAGAATCTATTAACCAACCTAACAAACAACCATGATTTAAACAATATAAAATATTATCTATCACGCGAGTTGAATTTTGTTCAGGTGAGAGAATTTCAATAGTCCAATCTGGAGGAATGAAAAAATCATTAGGGACTTCACCTTCAGCAGTAAAGGGAATATTTGACCATTTGAAAACCGCGATATCAGGAACTACGGAACGCACACCAAAACTACAACGCAACTCAGGAAAAGCATAAGCTATTTTTTCGCTTTCTGTGATATCATTAATACTGTTGCATAGTCTTAATTGTAAGCGGCTATGTTTGCCTTTGGGCATTGGTTTAGTGATAATTTCCCCGTTGATATATTCTCTCACCGGTTTTGTTTCTGGGAGTTTGAGAAATTCTGTTAAGGTGAGGGATCGATTAATTATTGTGGGCATGATTTTTTGTATTTCTATTTTTAGAAAGATTCTCCAGCTAATCAGAGAACATCATTAATAATGCTATCATTTAACCACATTCCTTGTTGTTTCAACATAGCAATCACAGGAGCAATAGAAGATAAGTAACCTAATTTTTTAGCTTTTACTAAAACACCTAATGTTCCCGTGTATTTTAATTTGTGTATATTAGCAATACGTCGAGCTAATTGATCATCAAAAATTAACAAACTGCCAGGTTTTTCTAAACCTAAACCTAATACTTCTGCTTCACCCTGTCTCAAATCTATAATAGCAGGAATTAAACTAATTGATTTTACCGGAGTAATTAAAATCCAATCAATAGAATGAATGTCTGGTACATTAATTCCTTGCTTTTTGCCAACTGCTAATTATTCAATCACCGCAGGAGGTGTTAAAATCTCACTATACAGCTTTTGTAGTAGCTCTAAATGTCCAACTTGATGAAGATACAACAGAGGTGAAGTATTGACTATGACTGAAGAATTAAGCACTGAATAATTAAGCATTGTTAACATCTTGTTCTAATTGTTCAGCCGTCAAGGAAAATGGTGATACTTGATAACGTCCTAAAATTGTTAAAAATTCTACCCGCGAAATTCCCGCTAATTGTGCTGCTCTCCCTGATGAGAGTTTACCCAGTTCAAAAAGTTTCACTGCGGCTAAAATTGGTAACTCTCTTGATAAATTTTCAGGTGTTTCTTTGAGAGTGATTAATATTTCTTCTGGTATTTCTAAGGATACTATACTCATAATTTGATTTCCTTGTTTTCCTCGTTCCCAGTCTCCAGACTGGAAATGCAGTTTTAGAGTCTCTGATTTGAGTATAACTGTTTTTTGTCTGAATCAGGATGTCCAGGATTACAGGATTTTCAGGATGTTATTTGATGATGGTTGGTTACGCACAAGTCATGGAAGAATGAACCACGAAGAACGCAAAGGACACGAAGGTAAGAGGTTTTAGAGAGATTTTCTGTTTTCATCCTCTACATCCATAAATGTTGGTTATCCTGATTTTCACCATCTGCGTCTATCTGCGTTTATCTGCGTTCATGCCATAATCAGGATGTCAAGGATTTGAGGATTTACAGGATGTTATTTGATGATTGTTGGTTATTCTGAAAGGATTTTTTTGTCTGAATCAGGATGTCCAGGATTACAGGATTTACAGGATGTTATTTGATGATGGTTGATTACGCACAAGTCATGGAAGAATGAACCGCAAAGAACGTAAAGGACACGAAGGTAAGAGGTTTTAGAGAGATTTTCTGTTTTCATCCTGTACATCCCTAAATGTTAGTTGTCCTGATTCTCGCCATCTGCGTCTATCTGCGTTCATCTGCGTTTTTATCCTGTACATCCTAAAATCCTGGTTATCCTGATTCTGACAAAATACAATTTCTGAAAATTTAGATCAATCTTCAAAAACCATCATGTAAATCCTTAAATCCTGAACATCCTGATTCAGATTATTCTAACCGCCAAATTTTGATAGTCTTGTCATCACTTCCACTAACTAAAATCCTACCATTGGGGCTGATAGCTAGGGTACGAACTTTATCAGAATGACCAGTCAGGGTAGATTTTAATTTTCCTGTGGCTAAGTTCCAGATTTGGATAGTCTTGTCACTACTTCCACTAACTAAAGTTTTGCCATCATCGCTGATAGCTACAGACCAAATGGAATCAGTATGTCCTGTGAGTGTAGCTTTTAATTCTTTTGTCTGTAAGTTCCAAATCTTGATAGTCTTGTCCCAACTGCCACTAACAAAAGTGTTAGTATTAGGGTTGATGGCTAGTGACCTAATTCCACTTAAATGCCGTGTGATCGTCAATAGTAATTCTTTTGTTTGCAAATTCCAGATTTTGATAGTTTTGTCTGAGCTACCACTAAATAAAGTGTTAGCATCGGGACTAATAGCTAGGGACAGAACCCAGCCAGAATGACCATTTAGGGTGGATTTTAATTCTCCAGTTAACAAATCCCAAACTTTGATAGTTGTATCATCACTTCCACTCACTAGAGTCTTACCATCAGGACTCATAATTAAGGAATTAATGCCGTTAGAATGACCATTTAAGGTAGATTTTAATTTTCGTGTTTCCAAGTTCCAAATTTTGATAGTTTTATCTCCACTACCACTTGCTAAAATCTTAGCATCAGGACTAATAGCTAGGGAGCTAACCCAGTTAAAATGGCAATTTAGAGTAGATTTTAATTCTCCTGTTTGTAAATTCCAAACCTTGATGGTTTTGTCTCTACTCCCACTAATCAAAGTATTACCATCAGGACTAATAGCTAGGGAAAGAACAGCTTCATAATGACCAGTGAGGGTATTTATTAAAGTAGCATTTAGGTTTCTGTTTTTATTAATAAATATATTTTTTCCTACTATTGCTAGAATAAATCCTAACACTAATAAACCCACACTTTGGATAACAATACGACGGGAATAATATGTTTTTATAGGTGGTGGTTGTGGTGGTTTAGAAGGTGTAGATATAGGTAGTTGTAAAACTTGTAAAACTTCCTCTACTGACTGGTAACGGTTTTGATATTCTAGTTGTAATAACTTATCTATAACTTCTCCTAATTCTAAACTCACAGATTGCTGTAAATGATCACGCCATTTTTCCACCCAACCATAACCTTGTTTTTTCCATAACTCCCAAGGATGCACCCTAGTCATTAAATGAAAACAACTTGCACCCAAACTAAATAAATCACTCGCTGGATACACTTCTCTATCTTCCATTTGTTCCAGGGAAGCATAACCATAACTCCCAATTACCGTACCTGGACGCATTGTTCCCTGGAGTTGTTTAGAAGCACCAAAATCAATTAAAAATAATTTCCCATCACTGCGACGACGCATAATATTTTCTGGTTTAATGTCGCGGTGAATGATGTTATTACTATGGACTATTTGCAAAACTGGTAACATATCCAGCAATAAATTACGGATTTTTTCTTCATCAAAATTTCCCTGATTTGCTAACTCAATTAATAAATTCTCACCTTCAATAAAATCTTGAATTAAATATAAACAATCATCCTCATCAAAATAAGCTTGTAATTGGGGAATTTGGGGATGTTTCAGGTCTTTTAGTTGTATTGCTTCTTGCTCAAATAATTCCTTAGCTTTTTTTAAAGCGTAGGTATTTTGAGTTTGGGGTGCAAATTGTTTAATAACACACTTCTCATTTAATTTATCAACATCTTCAGCTAAATAAGTCTTCCCAAAACCACCACCACCCAAAGGTTTCACAGGACGATAACGGTTTCTCAGCATAACCAAAGGAACACCACAATTAGGACAAAACTTTGTCGTATCTGGTACGGGTGGATTATGACAGTCTGGGTTCAGACAACATATCTGATTCATTGTTTGGGGTAGATACTTTGATATTTATAATATATACAATAATATACTCGCTAATTTCATAACACTGATGTTTTATTTCTTAGCGTCTTAACGTCAGCACCTTAACAATTTTTAACTTAAAAATCCCAAAAAAGTTTCAACACCCTTTTTTAGCCCAAAATTATTGAGAATGGTTGCGAATGAATTAACGTATTTTCAAGGGTCTTGACTTCTCACAGGGTTGTGTTATCATAGGTTTTAGAATAATCCAAGGGAGTGGTATTGTCTAAATCAGAATGTCCAGGATTTGAGGATTTTCAGGATGTTATTTGATGATTGTTGGTTATTCTTGAAGGATTTTTTTGTCTGAATCAGGATGTCCAGGATTTAAGGATTTATAGGATGTTATTTGATGATGGTTGGTTACGCACAAGTCATGGAAGAATGAACCGCAAAGAACGCAAAGGACACAAAGGTAAGAGGTTTTAGAGAGATTTTCTGTTTTCATCCTCTACATCCCTAAATGTTAGTTGTCCTGATTTTCACCATCTGCGTCTATCTGCGTTCCGAAAATCTCAACCCAGGCTGTTAAAAACTTTATATATATTGCGCCCACAGATTTCCACTCATAACATAAGTGTACAACTAACCTTGCAGCTTGTCAAGTCGAAAACTAAAAAATATGCGATCGCTCATAAGCTGTTACACAGCTAAATTGTATAATCCTAATATTCTGAACTCTTGTTTAACAGGCAAGATGCCTGTTCCACTTATACAAATTAAATGCACAACAGCTTATCCTGTAAATCCTTTAATCCTGGATATCCTAATTCTGACAAAATTTATCTTGAGACTAACAATGTATATCGCACATAATAACCACCCCAAACAAACAGGATAATTATTAATGTACCAATACCCAGGAAGTTAGGAGTCCAAAATACAACTTCTATATGATTTAACTCACCTGGTTTTAGTTTCCAGACGAGTTGTTTACCATTCTTTTCTGGTTGGATGATATTTTCAGTTTGTTGAATATTCTTAACTCCCCAAGGTGTTTGTAAGCTAAAATCTAAATCAATAATTGAACTCGTGACATTTAAGTTGTTTCCTTTACTGGTAAGTGCAGCAAGAGAACGCAAATCTAAATCATAGATTAAATGATTTCTCGATAAAAGTAAAAAGTTATTATCCTGTACAATTAAGTTAGATGCTATATTTGGTAATTCTGAATTATTGCCAATTTTATCATTTTTTGGAGCAGTGGGATAGTTGAAAAAACCACTAAATTTTTCTTGTAGTTCCTTTCCATTGGTAAAGGGTATTTTGACAATAATTTCTTCGGGAGAAATGCGTTTTACTGAACCTGATAGTTTTCTAGCACGACGTTCTAAAGTTCTTGACCATTCGGAAATATAATCACCGCTAAAACTGATGACTGTTTCCGGCAATTTAATATGTTGTACTAATTCGCCGTTGTTGGTATGATTAAAGTTAATTCCTAAATCATATTGTACACATCCAGATAATGTTAAAGATGCCAAAATTAGGAAAACGGAAAATAGTTTTTTGGAGGTTTTTAAGTTGATGATGTTTTTAAAAACCAATCTTGCTATTTTTATTAATATTAAATGAAATCTGGTTTTTGGCAAATTATCTATATTCATAATATTCAGAAGATGCAAAATATTCATAAACTTGTTTTTTCTAAATTTACCTTTTTACTGTCACCTGTCACCTGTCACCAACTCACACAGTTAACCAAACTAAATAGGAAATTGTTAAAGCGACTGCAATTAAAGCTACCCAAATAAAACGATTATCTTTTGTATTGACTTGACTGAGATCAATGTATTCTGGTTCTGGGGATTTTTGTTTTGTGGTTTTTTTGGGTTTTGCGGTGATGACTGTTTTAGCTTCGTTTTCCCCAATATTACCAAAATCAGGAATTTCTGTCATCCATTCTTTTGGGCGTTTAAGTTTGGGCGCTTTTAAAATATATACTAATCTTTTGGCTTGTGATCTGGTTTCATAATGGGGATGACGGGTGAGTTGTTGACAAAGTGCGATCGCATCTTCTGAACGTCCCGCAGCTTCATAAGCATTTACCAACCAAATGTCTACTTCACCTCCAAAGCGTGTATTTTTTGCTAATAAGGAACTAGCTTTTTCTAAGTTTTCCACAGATTCCCGATATTGTCCATTTTCAAAAGCTACTTTTCCAGCAATGTAACGATTTTTCGCAATTTCTAAACTTTCTGTAGTCATTAGTCATTAGTCATTAGTTATTAGTCATTAGTTATTGGTTATTGGTTATTGGTTATTAGTTATTAGTCATGAGTCATTAGTTATGAGTCATTAGTTATTGGTTACTCTTCCCAGTCACCAGTCACCAATTACCAATTACCAATTACCAATCACCAATCACCAATCACCAATCACCAGTCCCCAGTCCCCAGTCACCAATTTATCATTTAACTTGAGAACCTAAAATCATTGTACCAATTCCCACATCTGTAAAAATTTCTAACAATAATGCGTGAGGAATGCGACCATCAATAATGTGTGCAGCTTTGACTCCTTGAGCGAGCGATCGCACACAACAAGTCACTTTAGGAATCATGCCTCCACTAACTATACCATCGTTAATCAATTGACGCGCTTCAGGAATATCTACTTTAGGAATTAAGGTAGATGGGTCTTTGTAATCGGTTAAAATACCCCGTGTATCCGTCAGCAAAATTAACTTTTCTGCTCCTAAAGCAGCTGCTATTTCTCCCGCTACGGTATCAGCATTAATATTATAAGCTTGTCCGTTATCATCAGCAGCGACGCTAGAAACCACGGGAATATAACCATTACTGGCGAGAGTTTCTAATATCTTGATGTTAACATTACTGACTTCCCCTACAAAACCAATACCTTCATCACCTTGAGGACGAGCAGTAATTAAATTACCATCTTTACCGCACAGTCCCACGGCCATACCCCCAGCTTGGTTAATCAGAGCCACAATTTCTTTATTGACTCGGCCGACTAACACCATTTCTACCACATCCATTGTTGGTGCATCGGTGACACGCAAACCATTCTTAAATTGTGCTTCAATTCCCAGTTTACCCAACCAACTGTTAATTTCTGGACCACCACCATGTACTAAAATTGGTCGCAAGCCTACACAGGATAAAAATACAATGTCACGGATAACTTTATCTTTGAGGCTACCGTCTTTCATGGCCGCACCTCCGTATTTGACAACAACGGTACGACCTGAGAATTTTTGAATGTAGGGTAGTGCTTCGCTGAGAACTTCGACGCGATTAGCTTCCGCTTGCCTGATATACTCGGTATCGTTAATCATTTTGAGAATTTGCTAATTTTCAATTTTGGGGATGCAGGATTTTTACATGATCAAAACATGAAAATACCCTAGCATCACAAAATTTCCTCAGATCAATTTTGATGTTGAACATCTTGAGTTTTGAGAACACTAGGTATTGCTGCTAGTATGGTTGCCACAATTTGTTCTGGGGTTTGCTCCTGGGTGATGGTAATATGTAAGTCAGCTTGGGAGTAAAGCGGTTGACGTTGTTGCAGGAGCGATCGCAATTTACTTTCAGGATTAGAATCTTGTAAAAGTGGTCTTGTAGTGTCTTCTAACAACCTATTAAAAATTGTTTCCACGCTGCAATCTAACCAAACTATCAACCCATGATGTAGATAACTCCAGTTTTCTTGTCGCAGGACAATACCCCCACCAGTAGCTATAGTTAATTTAGTATAAGCACAAACTTGAGCTAACACATCACTTTCCAACTGCCGAAACCCAGTTTCACCTTCATCAGTAAATATATCATTAATAGATTTACCAGCAGCTTTAACTATGACATCATCAGTATCTATAAAACCATAACCCAATTCTTGAGCCAGTAACCGCCCAACTGTGGTTTTACCGACACCCATCATCCCAATTAAATACAGGTTGACTCCTCTTAATAAATTACTCATAACTTACTCACCAGTCTGATTCATTTACGCTGAACATTTCTGAGCATTGATTGACAAAGCTCGAACTCTTGACTCCAATTAATAATTTTTACATTTTATAGGAAATAGGCAAAAACCCCCTAACTGGTGATAGTTAGGGGATTATTTTTTGTAATGCAAAAAATTACACATATAACGCTTGACAGATTTGGTAGAAAATTAGTAGAAAGTCCAAATAGAGAGTTTTGCACTTTCTACCACCTGTACCTTAAAAACCAGACACAGTAAGGCTTATAAGCTATGGAGTTAAGCGGAATCGAACCGCTGACCTCTTCAATGCCATTGAAGCGCTCTACCAATTGAGCTATAACCCCGCAGGTTGCATTACCAATTATGCCAGATTATTTCCATTTAGTCAACTGTGTTCGTAAATAATCCCGACCATTGTAGATGCGGCCGGGATAATGAATCACAAAAGACGAGATGAGATGTAAATCCTAGATTCTACCAATGTTATGCAATCCCAAGATAATACCAGCGCCTAAGATATGACCAAAAGCGGCAGTAGCAAGTATAGCAGGTAAACCAAAACCACCAAAGAATTGAGGTGCGGGTGCTGCGGGTTCAGCACTGGGATATTGAATTGTAAATTTACCAAAGGCGATCGCAATAATATTGGCGATGATCATAATGATGCCAACGGTAGGAGACCATTCTAGGGGTGTAGTTGCAGCAGCGATTAGAGTAGAAGTCAACATCCGATTTTCTCCTCAGATTACAGAATTAGGGGCTGATAATCTTCATAATTACTAATAAAATTCAACCAATGTCCCAATTTTGCAGCATTATTTAATATTTTTTTGAATTACTTCATAATTGGTGATTGGGGACTGAAGACTGGGGACTGGGGACTGGGAAAGAAAGGGAAGAAAGGGAAGTTAATAACCCAATCACCAATCACTAATCCCCAGTCAACTGCGATCGCTCTTAAAGATCGCAGATCATTTACACTCAACATAAGACTGATTTATTTTCTAGATTTACTATGTCCTTGAGTCTTGACTCCTTACCACCTGCTTTAGCCAAGATTGTGCAACGCTTTCAACGTGCTTCTGATCCAAAGCGCCGTTATGAACAATTAATCTGGTATGCTCAAAAATTACCAGAGTTTCCCGAAGCTGATAAAATCCCCGAAAATAAAGTCCCTGGTTGTGTCTCTCAGGTATATGTCACAGCTTCACTCAATGATGGCAAGGTGGTTTTTCAGGGAGATTCTGATTCTCAACTGACTAAGGGACTGGTAGCACTTTTAATAGAAGGGTTAAACGGATCATCACCTAATGAAATTGTACAACTAACTCCTGATTTTATTCAAGCCACAGGGTTAAATGTCAGCCTCACACCTTCCCGCGCTAATGGGTTTTACAACATTTTTAAAACTATGCAGAAAAAAGCATCGGAAATAGGGGTGTAGGGGTTAGTAGCTAGTTACTGTTTTCTTAACCAATACTAACAAATACTCACATTTACTGAAAATTTCCTGTCATCTTTTGGCTTTGTGACAGAATTACAGTAAAATCACTGTATGCTACTAGGATTCAAAACCCAACTCAAAGTTAACAAGCAACAACGACTACTACTGGCGCAACACGCAGGAGTAGCTAGACACG
>NZ_JAQMTI010000131.1:0-32196 GCF_028329225.1 Sphaerospermopsis kisseleviana CS-549
CCCCCACACCTACCGCTTCCCCATCTCCCACACCTACCCCCACACCTACCGCTTCCCCAACTGAGGAAAATTCTCAAAATCACAGCAAAGAATCTCGCTTAGTAGTGTTTGGAAACTCAGATTTTGCTAGAGATGGTTTATTTCAGCAACAATTAAATGGAGATGTATTTCTCAACTCAGTAACTTGGTTAAGTCAAGAAGATCAACAACCGCTTTCAATTCGTCCCAAAGAACAAACAAATCGCCGCATCACCATGTCAACTGCAAAAGCAAATTTATTAAGTATTTCTTCTTTGTTGCTTTTACCTTTCATTGGTTTAGCTACTGGCGCTATTATTTGGTGGAAAAGAAGATAATTGATAATTGATAATTGATAATTGATAATTATGAATTTATCTACCTGTTTCACCTGCTTCCTCTTCTCTGTCACCTGTCACCTGTCACCTATTTCCAAATGAAACGCACAACTTTAACTTTAGTAATTTTAGCCTTGGGTTTAAGTGGTTTTGTCTATTTTGATGAAATTAGACGGAAAAATCAACCACAACAATTTGCACAAAATCACCTCAATAAAATAAATCAGGTAAATCAGCAAAATCAACAAACTCAGACCACTAAACAACAGATTTTCTCATTTAATGTTGAGGATGTTCAATCTATAGATATTAAAACGAAGGACTACACTTTAAATTTAGAACGGAGTCAGAAACTAGAAGCGCCAAAATGGTCAATTAAATTACCAAAATCTCCTAACCCAGAACCAGCAAAAGAGGCTATAGTTTCTTATTTAACGGATTTATTGGTTAAAGGTAAAAGTGAAAGTAGTGTATCAATTTCACCTAATCAATTGAGTGAATTTGGTTTAGATAAACCTCAAGCGACTATTGATATTAAACTGAAAAATCAAAAAACGCATCAAGTAATTTTAGGGAAACCTAATTTTAACAATACTTTCTTATACGCCCAAGCTGATCCTGTGATCGACAATAATGGAAATACTCAGGTTTTATTAGTTTCTAAAGATTTCGCTAATGCTGTCAATCGGGAATTATCAGAATGGCAAGAAATATCTCAAGCATCTGCTAACAAACCTAATGAACAAAACACTGAAAAATCTGGTAAACAACCCAGTGAGGAAGGTGCTAAACAAGCTGAACAAGATACTAAATTAGACCTTGTACCAATACCCATAGATCCTAATCCTGCCCATACTAAATAATTAATATAGGAATCCGGTTTGGTTTCTGTTCGCGGTAACGTGGCGAAGCCATATCTATTTGTTTAGGGAGGGAATAGGGAATAGGGAGTAGGAAATAGGTAATAATTCATAATTATCAATTATCAATTATCAACTAAAATGAACCCAACAGCAACTTTACTGATTTCTTGCCCTGATCAAAAAGGATTAGTCGCAAAATTTGCTAATTTTATTTATGCTAATGGTGGTAATATTATTGATGCTGATCAACATACAGATTTTGAAGCTGGTTTATTTCTCACTCGTATAGAATGGCTGTTGGATGGTTTTAATTTACCAAGGGATTTAATTGGTGCTGCTTTTAATGCGATCGCCCAACCTTTAGGCGCTAAATGGGAATTACATTTTTCTGATACTGTTCCCAGAATTGCAATTTGGGTAAGTCGTCAAGACCATTGTTTATTAGATTTAATTTGGCGGCAAAAGGCACAGGAATTTAATGCAGACATACCTTTAATTATTAGTAATCATCCCCATTTACAGGAAGTTGCAGCACAATTTGGTATTGATTATCATCACATTCCCATTACTAAAGATAATAAACAAGAACAGGAAATAAAGCAATTAGAATTACTGCGTCACTACAATATTGATTTGGTAGTTTTGGCTAAATATATGCAGATAATAACTGATAATTTTATTCAGCAATTCCCGCAAATAATTAATATTCATCACTCATTTTTACCCGCATTTATTGGTGCGAATCCCTATCATCGAGCTTTTGAAAGAGGTGTAAAGATTATTGGCGCAACTGCCCATTATGCAACTGTTGATTTAGATTGTGGTCCAATTATTGAACAGGATGTAGTTAGGGTAAGTCACCGGGATAATGTAGATGATTTGATTAGAAAAGGTAAAGATTTAGAGAGAATTGTTTTAGCTAGGGGAGTGCGATCGCATTTACAAAATCGCGTTTTAGTCTATGGTAATAAAACCGTAGTTTTTGAATAAATAACAGAGTTTTACTCCTGACTCCTGACTCCTGACTCCTGACTCCTGACTCCTGACTGCCCCTACGACTCCTGCAATATCGTTAACAGTCAAAATGCAGACTTTCATGAAATACTAGTTTCAAGTCTTATTGTTAACGACAAATGAAACAGCTAAAGTCACGTTCTCAAGATTTACGCAGCTTATTTGAGAACAGTATTACCATAGAATATGTAGCCGAACCTCTCAAAGCCGTCAAAGCTGATGCAGATATGAGAGAAATTATAAATTGGATGGAGTTGCAGGATTTTGATGTCGTCGGAGTGGAAACAGAAGATAGTATTACAGGTTATGTAGAACGTTCTACTTTAAGAGAAAATTTACGAGAAAACCAATCGGGAAAATGCAGCGACTATCAACAAGTGTTTCATCCTCAAGAACTCATTGCTATGTCTACACCCTTGATGAAGTTGTTGCCAATTCTGCAACAAAAATCCAGATTATTTGTATTAGACTGTAATAATGTTAGTGGCATTATTACTTGTGGTGATTTGCAGAAAGCACCAGTCAGAATGTTGCTGTTTGGGTTGGTAACGCTGCTAGAAATGAATTTGTTACGACTGGTGCGGCTGTATTATCCCCAAGATTCATGGCAAAAAGTTCTTAAACCTGACCGCTTAGAAGCTGCTCAAAAATTATGGCGTGAAAGTCAAGAAAGAAATGAAGCCACAGATTTATTAGATTATCTGCAATTTTGCGACAAGCGGGAATTGGTATTAAATCAACCTGAACTGTTTGATAAATTGGGGTTAAAGTCAAAACGATCTGGTGAACGCTTTCTCAAATCTGCTGAAAATTTGCGGAACCGTTTAGCACACGCTCAAAATCTAGTCAATGGTTCCTCTTGGCAAGATTTGATTTCTTTGGCTGAAGGTTTGGAACGTTTATTAATCCATTGTGAAGAAATTGAATCTTAACGTATCCAGGAAATAGCAAATACTTTCTGATGTCAGTATAGTTAAAGGAAAGCACTAATGAAAAATTAAGAATTTATACAGTTAATATGTCTAAACAATTGCCTCCATCAAGTGATTTAACAAAATTGCCTACAGAAGCCGAAAGAGAAGAACAACTGATACAAGATGTCCTGCTTTTGTTGGAAAATATGGTTTACAGAGAGGAAGCAACAGTTAAGCTGATCTTGAATTGTCTCTATGATGCTGGGTCAACTAATTTGATTAACCAAAAGTTCCAGTCTCGCACTCTCAATAGAACCCTGAAATGGATTTCCAAAATGTCTAAACCTGCATTCAGAATGATTGCTTGGCAATGGTTTAAGAAGAATTGCCCTAAATTGATCACAGATTGGTTGCGAAGCCAAATTCAGTTTAAAAAAGTTGAAACCCCAAAAGTAGAGATAGTAGTAGAAGACCAACGGACTAAATTAAATTCTCTTGATCAAGCTCAAAATCAGATGTATGAAGTCAAACAGCTTCGCTCTCAAGTTAAGTTGTTAACTGGTGTTTTAGTGGTAGTAGTGACAGTGTTAACTGGCAGCTTTGTTTGGGCTGGTTATTTATTAGAGCGATCGCATTTACAAGTAGTAGAAGAATTACAAACTCAGGTAAAAACTCTTGAGGCTAGTGTGAATAAGCATTAACTTGATACTTACTGTTGACATTTGTCAATTAATGTCAATGCTTACTCCAGTCAAATATGTTTTGGTTTGAAACAATAGTTCTGCGCCAGGCTGTTCTTCCTCTTGCAAGATTCAGCATTTTTTGTTCAACTATATCAGGTAACTGCTCCCAGGACAGGTCTCTTGTTATCTGTCACAACTTTTGACCTGTATAAATTGAGCGCACCTCACCATTACGGCGGATAATTGCCTCACCGTTACTTACGTCTACTAGCGTCCAACCAGTAGCACCAATATTTTCTCCCAGGTTAATCCGGCGAGTCACACCATCAATTTTGAACAAAGCCGCAGATTTGCTACCTAACTCTAACAATCCTTCCAACTCGGCTGAATAGGCGGGTAAATACACCTGTTGGGTAGTTGTGGGTGTAGTTGTGGGTGTAGTTGGTAATGTTTCTGGTTTCGGTAATGATGCAGTTGCGATCGCCGCAGGTAGTTTTGGTGGTGCTGTAGCTGGTAGCTTAGAAGCATCTGCCCGCTTCACAGTTGTCGGTGAATTTTTTGCTGTTAGGGGCTTGGTTGCTTGTTGCACATTACTAGGGGAATCTTTGACAAACCCAGGTGGTGATACCTGCGCTGACATTGGGGAAACTTCTGGTAATGGGCGTATAGCTGGAGGTGCTTGATAAACAGGAACATGAACATATATTCTCTCTACCACATTTGTCACTCGACTGGGAGCAGGTGGGGCATTGTTAGCAGCCACTGGTAGGGGTAAAGTGCCAATAGGTTGGTTACTGGGCAAAGGCAAAGCGTTTGTTTGCTGGGGATTAACATCACGTAACCCAGATTTAGCAGGTGTTTGATCATTGCTAGAGCCTTGCTGGTCTATCACTGCCAAAGCCTGCAACATATAATTAACTAATTCACCATGAGGATCTGGTTGTACAGGTACTGGTGATTTTACCTGATCTGTTGGTGGTATGTGTGGAGTAAATTGGGCAGTGATATTGGTGAATAATGTCGGCTGTGCTAGGTAGACTGAACCAACCATTGCCACACTCAAGGTTAAGCCTAACACGAGCAGGTTGCCTAATCCACCGCTGTGCTTTTGATTTCTTTTCCTAATTGCAGTGACAGAGGGAGGATTTAAAACCAGTGTACTTGGTTGCGGCTTTTGGATGGGCGCGATCGCTTTGGTTGCTCGGTGTACTGTCTGTGTCAAAACAACTTCTTGCATCTTCACCGCCACTGTTTGCTTATGTGGCACATATTCTGTTCTGATGGTTTTAGCAGGGCGCTTTCTACCACAATCTAGTATGTTGTCGATATCGGTGAAGAGTTCATCTATCAAGCCTTCAGCGTAAGTCTCTATCGACAGGGCTTCACTGGGGAGTAAGTCTTCTAGTGCTTCAGAAATCATTAGATGGGTGCTGGCTTCTGTTATCATAGACATTTTCTTTGTGGCTGCTAGAAAGGGAAAGGAAACCCAATGATGTCCGGGAAATCACTTTCTTTAAATTACACCACTAACCTTAATTTGGCAGTAATTTGGCAGTAATTTGGCAGTGGTATTAAATTTTACTGTGATTTATAAATGATTCAGAATTTTACTTCAAAAATCTCTGTAGTCCATCATACTGATCCCCCACCCTATACTATACCCATCCTTAATGAATTTTTGTATCTGCTAATAAGGAAAACTCATTCTGCTCCTTGTTTTTACGGATTTCTAAATAAATTAACAGAGCATTGATATCCGCAGGATTAACACCACCAATTCTTGCTGCTTGCCCAATTGTCAAGGGTCTTACTTTCGCCAGCTTTTCTCTGGCTTCTTTGGAAAGGGTATCAATTGCTGCATAATCTAAATCTGCTGGCAATGTTCGATTGGCTTGACGAGCTATTTGCTCAATTTGGTTTTGCTGTCTGGCTAAATATCCAGAATACTTGATATCTATTTCCGCCCCTTCTTTTTCCGCTTGGTTGAGACTGGCGTTACCTAGTGCGTATCTTTCTAAATCTACATAGTGTATTCCCGGACGACGTAGCAGGTCAGCGAGGGTGATTGAACCTTTGATTGCTTGTTGAGTTTCTTGGGCGATCGCTCTCCCTATGTCTTCATGCTCTTTAATTCTAGTCGAATGCAGTCTTTCTTTTTCGGCTATAATTTGCTCTTGTTTTCTCGTAAATAAATCCCACCGTCTGTCATCAATTAAACCAATTTCCCGCCCTAATGGTGTCATCCGTTGATCGGCATTATCTGAACGCAGCAATAAACGATACTCTGAACGACTCGTAAGCATACGGTAAGGTTCACGCAAATCCTTGGTACACAGGTCATCAACTAAAGTCCCGATGTAACTTTGTTCACGTGGGAAAATAATCATTTCCTGCCCCCGCACAAACCGCACCGCATTTACACCCGCTACTAAACCCTGGGCAGCAGCTTCTTCATAACCGGTTGTACCGTTAATTTGTCCTGCACAAAACAACCCTTCTACTTTCTTGGTCATCAATGAGGGATAACACTGGGTTGCAGGTAAATAATCGTACTCTACAGCATAGGCAGGACGCAACATAAAGCAGTTTTCCAAACCGGGAAGACTCCGCAGCATCAGGATTTGCAAATTTTCCGGTAAACCAGTGGAAAAACCTTGAATGTATAATTCTGGTATATCTCGTCCTTCTGGTTCAATGAAGATTTGATGACTTTCTTTATCTGCAAAGCGGACTATCTTATCTTCAATACTCGGACAATAACGGGGACCCTTGGCATCAACCCATCCACCATAAACCGGGGATAGATGCAAGTTTTCTTCAATTAAGCGATGGGTTTCTTTAGTAGTTCTTGTCATGTGACAGGGAATTTGTTCCCGTTCTACCCACGCTTGGGGGTCAAAACTAAACCAGCGAACTTCCTCATCTCCTGGTTGCAGTTCCATTTTACTGTAATCTACAGACCGCTTATCTACCCTTGCAGGTGTACCGGTTTTTAATCTTCCGGTTTCAAAACCCAAGCGGTTAAGGGTGTCTGTTAAACCTACGGACGCAAATTCACCTGCGCGGCCAGCTTCCATTGACTTATTACCTACCCAAATTCTCCCACCTAAAAATGTACCAGTGGTTAAAATAACGGATTTACATTCAAAAGCGACACCAAAATAAGTTTCTACACCTATTATTTCATCATTTTTTCCTAAGATTAAATCTGTCACCATGCCTTCACGAATTGTCAAATTTTCTTGATTTTCGACAATTCCTTTCATGACTGCTGCATATTCGCGCTTATCGGTTTGCGCCCGTAATGCCCAAACTGCTGGACCTCTAGAAGAGTTGAGAATGCGTTTTTGTAAATAGGTGCGATCGGCCATTTTCCCAATTTCCCCACCCAAAGCATCTACTTCGTGGGTAAGTTGGGACTTAGCAGGTCCACCGACTGCGGGGTTACAAGGTTGCCAAGCGATTTTATCCAGGTTAAGGGTTAACAGCAGAGTGCGACAACCGAGGCGGGCAGTAGCTAAAGCTGCTTCACAACCGGCGTGGCCTGCACCCACTACAATCACATCATAAGCGTCTTGGAATTGAACAGCATTTTGCATGGTCATAAGTAGTTAGGAATTAAAAGTTAAATGTTTAAAAAGTTAGTTACTGTGGGTATTTTAGCGTATATTTTGGTTAATTGTCAGAATCAGGATGTCTGGTTACTGAGCGAAGTCGAAGTACAGGATTTAAGGATTTACAGGATGTTTGTCTAATAATATTAGCAAATACTGTTGTAAAATATTTTGACCAACTTTGTAAAAACTTCTGCTGCTGTCAAATTCAGAAAGTAGGGTTTTTAGTATTTTCTAACCACCAATATGTTTCTAATTTATATTGATGAAAGTGGCTCTTATGCTGCTGATGATAGAACCAATTATTTTATTTTAGCTAGTATTGCTATCCATGAAACAAATTACTCAAAAAATTACGAACAAATTTCTCAGCTAAAACGAAGTATCGTGAAAAAGAAAGAACCTGAAGATTGGGAGTTAAAAGGTCACGATCTTTGTAAAGGGAAGGAACTCTTTAAAGGCTGGAATTTTGAAGCTCGCGTGCGTACATTTTTATGTATATCAGAAACCTTAAATCAGATCCCATGTCATATACTCTCTGTTGTGGTTAATAAAAAATTACTCTTTGAAAATAGAGAAGCAATGAAGGATGATGTTATACTTTATCAATTTGCTTTCCAAAACTTATTAGACAGATTAGATATTTTTCTGAAATCATTCCATGAAAGTGGAATTTTATTTTTAGATTCACGTTCAACACATAGCACAAGTAAACAGGATGATCGTTTAGTTAGAGCTTACAGGGGGTGGTTGAATTCATGTAAATATGATTGTAATTTTATAGAACAACCCTGGTTAGGTGCTTCAGGATTTTATGTCGGTCTACAATTAGCAGATTATGTTGCTTATTTGATTAGTTTAAAAACACAAAACATACAGGAAGATAATCGCAATTTTGCATTTCTCACAGCTTTTGATATTATTCAGGAAAAAATTCATTTAGTGGAAATTCCTGAAAACTATAACATCTAATGGCGAACCCACGGCTATTATAGTCGTGGGTTCATCCCTTAATAGACGATTACAAGATCGCCTCTACCCAAAAAGGGGCGTTAATTAGAGGTTAGTTTTTAATTAAATGATTATGATCTTCTGATCACGTAACTTTAACTGGTTTGACAGGCGCAGGGTATTTCAACCTTGCCATAACTTCCCGTGCAGTTCGGGATACCTTGTCTACATGACAGGCGCAGGGTATTTCAACCTTGCCATAACTTCCCGTGCAGTTCGGGACACCTTGCCATACTCTATATCTATAATAGCACAGTTTTTTGAAAAATCAATCAATCCTAATTTAGTTAATGTTGGACTAACATATTTGTGATATAGGATAAAATCATAAATATCAAAAATATATTCAACTATGATACTCAAACCTAAAACCAAAAAATATTTAATACAAATTTCATTAATCACTCTGATTATCTTCCTATTTTCTACTACCTTTACTATTCTCTATCTTAGATATAACCAACCATCGCCGAATTTGATCACAATCCGCAAAAATAATCCTGAGTCATCAGTATCAACATTTATTCCAAATCAGCAATTAAACGCACAAAAAAAGTTTTTAGATACTATAAATTACCAACTAAAAAATCTTCCCCAATCTGATACTTATGAATATATCTTACTCCGTGCCTATGGTGCAATATTTATTAATCAAAATCCAGAAATTAAACTGCCACCAAAAGTCATTGTAGATAATGAACAGGATACTAAACAAATTCAGGATAATCTACAACTAACCCTAGTTGAAGGTACACAAGAATGTTACCTGCAAAAAGCCGCCGCAGATGCGTTTAATCAAGCCAGAAATATCATAGATATACCTTTAAAATCTGGTTATTCTGGTGATTGTACACGTAGTTTTGCTACCAATTTACGATTTTGGCAGAAATATACAAATAACCAAACTTTAGAACAAGTAAAACAAGGAAAAGAAACTAATATTCTCAGTGTAGTTGCACCTCCAGGAACTTCACAACATCTCTGGGGTTTAGCACTTGATTTAAGAGTATCTAACCAAGAACAAAGAGAAGCATTAAACCAAAATGGTTGGTTTCAAACTGTTGCAAAAGATGTACCTCACTGGACTTATCTGGGTTGGGATGAAGAGAGTTTACCAAAATTTGGTTTACAGGAAAAAATAATAAGCGGTATTACTTATTGGTTGACACCAATTTAAGTAATTAAAACATAATTAAAACATAATTAAAACATAATTAAAACATAACTCAAACATAACTCAAACATCAAAATACCAATGAGATTTTCACGGTACATCTATATAATAAAAATCGGCATTTTTAGCAATTTCATCAAATCCTTGTAAGTAGTCTTTAATCACATATTTTATTTTTTCTAATGCTTCCTGTTCTGTATCACCTACAGTCCAGCATCCGGGTAATGCAGGACACCAAATAGCATAGACTTGATCTATTTTGTTCAACTTAACTTGATAGCGCATATCCTACATTTTCTGGTAACTGCTATACTCCTAATTCTATAATCTTTATTAAGTTTAAAAGGAATCCTTTGATACTGTACTAGCGAAAACTGTGATCAAAATAGGATAAAAGTGTAAAACTAATCGTCAGCATTCAGCTATCAGCAAGACCCTGAAACCATCAATAATAGGTTGTAAATTGCTGTTATTAACACTGGTGTAATTTGACAAACCGAGAGCATCCTTGTTATTAACTCAATCTCTATCTAGAGAATAGCTGATTACTAATTACTGATAGCTTTTGTAAATGCCATTGTAGATAATAATTATTACAATAAAATAATCACACCACTTTAATTTGGAGTTCTCACAGTGGGTTTATTTGATGATTTAAGTCGGTTTTTAGAAGCACGTTTAGAAGAATTTTTGCGAAATAACCCCCATCTGGAGTTAGAAATGCTGTCAGAACAGCTACGAGAGCAAGAAGATGATACACTAAAATTGATTGCAGATTTAAAATTACAGGAAAAGCGATCGCAAGATGAAATACTAGAAACAGCACAGGAAATACAACGCTGGCATATCCGTGTCCAAAAAGCCAAGTCCGCAGGTAGAGAAGATTTAGCCATACCAGCGCAAGCAAGAGAAGACGCACTTTTGCGGGAGGGAAATCAAAAATGGGGACAAATGCAAGGTTTAAAAGAACGCATTACCCAATCTCAAGAATTACTACGCAAAATTCAACAGCGTCGTCAAGAAGTCCAAGCAAAAGCAGCAGAAGCGCAAAAAGCACGCGCACAAGCCCAAACTCAGCAACGTTTAGAAACTAATACTTGGCAAGCTCCAGCTAGTAGTTATTCTAGCCAGTTTGATGATTTAGAAGAAAAGTTTCGTCGTTGGGAAACGCAAGATGAGTTGGAACAAATGAAACGCAACATGGGTAAATGATTTAGCATAAAGGATGGAATTTAAATGTTATAATTTCATCCTTAATATGTTATTAACTCTTGATAATTTACAGCATAAAATTTAATTCTTGAAAAAATATTTAATTTAGAAATTACAACTTGATTTTTTGAAAGATTTTCACTAGATCTAAATTAGATTTAACAGCAGATCGCAGATCAATTAGGTACATAATTTAAATTGAAATCTATACACAAAGCTGGTTTTAATGCTGACCCCTGACTCCTACTGTAATTAGTTAGATGTTTTTATCAGATTTTTCTGTTTCCTTTCCACAGGTATTGAGCATTACTACTTATTCATCTTCACGACGTTTCAAATCATAACTGAGGAATGGAAAATAGTATCTTAGTAGACATTGTAGCCACTTTACAACGGTTATTTGTAGGTTACATACCCGCCGTTATTTTAGGTATCTTTGTTGGTTTTATTATTGGTATTAATGGCATAGTTTATCAGCTATTTAGTCGGTTATTCCAAATCCCAAATAGCATTCCTTCTATCGCCTTTTTACCTATTGCGCTGATTTTATTTAAGGAAAATGAAACCGCAGCTATTTTTGTGGTTTTTGTTGGTGTTCTTTGGGCAATAATTGTGGAAACTGCCACAGGTATTCATAAATTTCGTCAACAAGATAATAACTCTCGCGTAGCTATTTATTACATATTTAAAGCTTTAAGACTAGGTATGTGGATAGCTTGGTTTACAGTCATTGCTACAGAAATGCTTGCAGGTTCAAAAGGGTTGGGCTTTTTAGTTTGGAATGGTTATAAAGCCAACAACCCAAGATACATTATTGATGCTTTACTCTACATCGCTGTTATTGGTGTTTTTCTCGATCAACTGCTAGACTTAACTGGTAGTGTTCTTTACAAAATTGTTGGCGAAAAAAGTAAATCTTCTAAGAGTGAATAACTAATTATAACTGATTTATTTACTCATTATCTATTTCTCCGAATTGAACCTTGCCACCTTAATTTTTATTGGGCAGAACGTTCACCTAAAGAACATCTCGTTTTCGATCTGAGTCATGATAGCGATCGCTAATTTTATTAGTAATTTTATTAGTAATTTTATTAGTAATTTTATTAGTAATTTTATTAGTAATTTTATTAGTAATTTTATATTCTCCTTTAGTTAGGTTTTCTGCACAAACATCTACAGCGATCGCAGGTAAAAAGTTATAGCTATTTACTAAGCAAAAAGATACTAATATTGGTAGTTTTTTAGTCAAACTCTGAAGCATGGAAATTATATCTAAATTTCTTAGTTAATATACAACTGCTGACGTTCAATTTTGCGAATTTTCTCCCTAAAATTACATACAAAATACTAAAAAAAGTGGCTCTGTTAACAACAGAACCACTGGTGTTTTTACACATTTAAGTAAAGTTATCTAGCTTGACCATGAGTAGAAACCGCATCAATGGGTCTCATTAGGTACAAGTTTAACAATTGCCAACCATGAGAAATGTAAATTGGCAGTTTTTGGAAGAATTGCAGGAATTTGGGTGTATTGGAGTTGGAAATTGCGCTCAATTTTTCGTTATTCTTGACACAAACATCCAAACGCTCGTAAAACTCTGGATTATCCACATCTAACATGACGGGGAAGACTCTTCCAGCAGTTTCATTAGTCTTCTTAATCACATAAATGTCGTATTCCCGTGCATCCAAACCTATAGCAGCATAGAAATCTTTACGCTGAATATCATTGAGATACATGGTAGCAAATACTGACAACAGGAAGAAGCGACTCCAAAGTTTAGCTTTCCAGTCATTGAGCATTTGGGGTTGCGCTCTCATGATGGCATCAAAGAAGTCACCATGACGGTTTTCATCCTGACACCAATTTTCAAAGAAGCGGAAAATTGGGTAAATTCTATCTTCAGGATGTTGTTCTAAATGACGATATATGGTGATATAACGCCAATAACCAATCTTCTCAGAAAGATAGGTAGCGTAGAAGATGAATTTGGGCTTAAAGAAGGTATAATTGCGGCTCTTGGTCAAAAACCCTAAATCTAAGGATAGATTAAAGTCTGACATTGCCTTGTTTAAAAATCCAGCGTGACGTGCTTCATCCCGTGACATCAAGTTAAAGCATTCAGCCAATACAGGGCTTTTATCTTTTAAGCGGCGGCCGAGTTCTTTGTAAAGTAAAAAGCCGGAAAACTCCGCAGTACAGGAACGTTCCAGAAATTCAATGAACAACTGGCGAGTTTCCCCATCAATATGATCCCAGGATTGTTCAAATTCGGCATCCCGGACAAAGTGATGGCGGTTATAGTCAACCCGGAATTCTTCAAGGATGGCTTTTAACTCGTCTTCGTTGACGGAGATATCCATCCGCGCCATTTCATCAAAATCGGTTGTGTAAAACCGGGGTGTTAAAAGGGTTTCTTTAGAGGGTACTTTCACCCCAGGACGCATTTCTTCAAAGCCTGGTTTTTTTAGGGAATCTACCATGTTTGCTTGCAGTGAGTGTCTTTCTTAATTTTGAACCAAGGACAATAATGACATTTGTATGAAATACAGTGTACCAAGGTCTAGGCGTGAAAAGGGAAATAAATCATTAAGAGTTGCAACAAATCTTTAGCTATTGCGGAATCAGAAGTTGAAAATTGGTAGTTAGTTGGGATCACTGATGCCAGTCTGGACTTTACTTGTTAAGTTATCATGAGTATTAATCAGCTTAAATAAATAAAGCAGTAGATAATACGAAGGCATTGGTGAAAAGTTAAGGAAAAGGAGAAATTGTTAAGGGTGGTATTTGCAGTGAGCAAAAATAGTGGGAAACTCAATCTAGACAAGTAATTGAGCGATTGAGATCAGCCATGAATGCCAGCAAAAAAAAACCAATAATCGAGAGCAAAGTTGACTTTATTACGAGAATAAAGAAAGGAGCAGCAATTAAGGTAGAACAAGTATTTACAGATAGTTATGGATTGCGAGACTCTAATATACGTCTTGGTTCTGGCACTAAAAAGACTCCGTTAAAAATCAAAAATGTAGGGGTTTAGCGTTGCTAAACCCCTACCGTAAATCCCTACATTTATCGCACACTAAACCAAGAGCGTTTGCAACAAAGGTTTATCAGCATCTAACTGACCATTTCTCAACCATTCATCCATTTCATCAGGTGCTTGAGCTTGAGAAAGCTTTTCTCGTAAATAACCACCTTCGAGAATTTCCTTCTCTAATAATTCCTGAGAAATTTCCTCTAATAAATCGCGGTTATTTTGCAGAATACTCAAAGCAATGTGGTGAGCATTATCAACAATTTCCTTCACTTCGCGGTCAATTTCTTGCGTCATTTGCGGACTAATTGAACGTCGAGGATTGCCATAACCTTCAATAAACTGCTGTTGGACTTTTTCAAATGCAACAGGTCCGAGTTTATTACTCATCCCATAAATTGTAATCGCTCTTTCCGCTAAATCTGTAGCTTTTTGAATATCGTCAGCAGCACCAGTGGAAACTTTACCAAATACAATTTCTTCCGAAGAACGTCCACCTAATAAAGTGGCAATACGTCCACGAATTTCATCTTCTACCATCAAAAATCTGTCTTCTTCTGGCATTTGAATTGTATAACCCAAAGCACCTACACCACGAGGAACAACAGAGATTTTTTCTACTTTACCTGCTCCTGGCATTAATGCACCAACTATAGCATGACCGACTTCATGATAAGCAACGGTTTTTTTCTCAATTTCATTTAAGACACGAGAACGTTTTTCTAAACCGGCAATTAGTCTTTCGATAGCTTCATTAAAGTCAGCCATTAATACTGCTTGACGGTTATTTCTTGCGGCTAATAATGCAGCTTCATTTACTAAATTTGCTAAATCTGCACCGGCAAAACCAGGGGTACGAGTAGCAATAATTCCTAAATCAACATCTTCTGCTAATTTGACATTTCTGGCATGGACTTTAAGGATAGCTTCTCTACCAATTTTATCAGGTCTATCTACCACAATTTGACGGTCAAAACGACCAGGACGACGTAAAGCAGGATCGAGAACTTCAGGACGGTTAGTAGCAGCGATGATAATAACACCAGTGTTAGCATCAAAACCATCCATTTCTGTTAATAATTGGTTTAATGTTTGTTCTCTTTCATCATTACCACCAACGAAACCACCAGCACCACCACGAGATTTACCTAAAGCGTCTAACTCATCAATGAAAACAATACAGGGTGCTTGTTGTTTTGCTTGTTCAAATAAATCTCTAACTCTTGCAGCACCAACCCCTACAAATAATTCAATAAATTCAGAACCGGAAATACTAAAGAAAGGAACACCCGCTTCACCAGCAATAGCTTTTGCTAATAATGTTTTACCAGTTCCTGGAGGTCCAACTAATAAGACACCTTTGGGAATTTTTGCTCCTAAATTTGTGTATTTAGCAGCGTTTTTCAAGAAATCAACTATTTCTTCTAATTCTGCTTTTGCTTCATCCACACCTGCAACATCTGGGAATTTTACCCCAGTGCTACCTTCAGAATAAATCCGCGCTTTGCTTTTACCAACTGTTAATGCTGCTGGTCCTCCACCTTGACGACTCATTAAAAACGCCCAAATTCCAAAGAAAATTAATGGAGGAGCAACCCAACTTAATATAGTACCAATCCAGGCGTTTTCATTTGGTGGAGGTGCGGCAAATTCTACATTATTTTCCCGCAGAATTTTGGGTAAATCTAAATCAATAGCAACAGGTGTGGTTCTAAATACCTGTTCCACGGTTTTACCTTCAGGATTTTCGGTTTTGATTGCGTATTCAATGCGATCGCTCCCCACAACTGCTTTTTCCACTTTACCCGCTTTTACCTGATCAATAAAATCACTATAAGGAACTTGCTGCAATCGTGGTCCTAAAATACTGGGAACTATCAAATTCAGCAGCAATAACAAAGTTAGTAAAATTAGGAAGCTACCACCAAACTGTCGAATTTTTGGCGTTTTCATTTTGTTCTTATTATTATTATTTGTTTCTACAGGCATGATAATTTACCTCTATAAAATTTGCTCATTGCTAATGGCTCAATAATTGTCAATTATCAATTGTCAATTAACAATTACCTCTCCTTTAAATTCAGAGTCTTGAAAAAGCGGAATCTTGGACTTTTTCCCCTTGAAAGAGGAGGTTTTAAACCTTGAATGAAACAATTATCAATTGTCAATTGTCAATTTTGATGCTAATATTGCTGCAAACTAACTGACCAATCTAAAAATAGCCGTAACTAGCAGAATTACTAGAGCATTTCCCAAAGAAAATTGGTATAATGCTATAGCTATAGGTATTAATCTACCAATTACATTCAGAGCTACTACGGTAGGAAGATGCACAAGTAAAGTTTTGTGTCTGATTTCTATTGTAGAGAATGTTCAGAATCAATCTTCAAGTCTAAATTCGTGTATACCCTACCAAAAAAATGTGTATTCCCGCACTTTTATGAAAAATCAACTATTCTTCTTGGTGAAACTACTTCTTTTGTCAACTGTCATCTCGTTTTTGATTAAGTATGCAGGACCAATGGTGTTAATCCCAGGTACATCATTAAACGCGCTGATTTTAGTTTTGTTGCCTACTGTAATTCTGATAACTCTCTTACTTTGGCGAATGCTAACACAAAACCAAAGTAGGGGCGAAGCATTCGGAAAATAGCCTGGGACAAAAATTTATAATTGCTCGCCCGAATGCTTCGCCCGTAGGCTTTTTAAAGCACACCTGCAAACGTAATATTTGATCATCTACCAATTAATCAAATATTCTGACTACTGTACGGGTTTAGCAGTGCTAACCCCTACTGACTGTTAAATGACTACTAAAATTTCATCTTACCAAGGTTTGGGAGTTTAGTCTGTGAAACTTGGTCAATGGATAGGTTTAATCACCTTAGTTCTCTCTTTATATATATTGTGGCAACTGCGGGAAGTGCTGTTACTGATTTTTGCTGCTGTTGTGTTAGCAACTACCTTAAATCGGTTAGCACGAACTTTCCAAAATTTAGGCATAAAAAGTGGGTTTGCGGTTTTTTTGTCAGTGATGATTTTTTTAGGGGGTGTAATAGGTTTTTTCTGGTTAATTGTGCCACCTTTCGCCCAACAATTTCAAGAATTAACCTATCGAGTTCCCCAAGGTTTTGAACGTATTAATACTTGGATTGATGAACAGAGAACTCACATTCCTGAACAATTGGAAGTTTTTATTCCTGATATAAACAGTTTAGTTGCCGAAGCACAACCTTTAATTAATCGAGTATTAGGAAATTCTTTTGCTTTTGTTTCTGGTTCTTTGGTAATTGTCCTTAATATTTTATTAGTTCTAGTTTTAACTGGGATGTTTTTAGTTAATCCTAATGCTTATCGGAAAGTATTTGTGAGGCTATTTCCTTCATTTTATCGCCGACGGGTAGAGGGAATTTTAGATCAATGTGAGCTTTCCTTAGAAAGATGGGTATCAGGGGCTTTTCTTGCTGTTTGTGTAGTAGGATTGATGAGTTTGATCGGCTTATCGCTGTTGGGTGTTAAAGCTGCTTTAGCCTTGGGAGTTTTAGCAGGTTTTATGAATTTAATTCCCAACTTGGGACCAACTATGAGTGTAGTTCCAGCAATGGCGATCGCTCTTTTAGATAATCCTTGGAAACCTGTTTTTGTCTTGATTCTCTACTTTGTTATTCAACAAGTTGAGAGTAATTTTATCACACCGATAGTTATGGCGCATCAGGTATCTTTGTTGCCAGCAGTAACTTTAATTTCTCAGTTGTTTTTTGTGACTTTTTTTGGCTTTTTAGGATTATTTTTGGCATTACCTTTAACTGTTGTTGCTAAAATTTGGGTACAAGAAGTCTTAGTTAAAGATGTCTTGGATGAGTGGAAACATAATCATCATAATCATCATGTAGAAAATCAATTAGTGATGGTTTCTGAATCTTCTGATATTAATGAAACTGAGGAAATGGAACTTACAGCAGATGATGAAGATTAATTACAACATTCCAGCAAATAGATCCCCAAGTTCTGACAATTTTCATTTCACTTATAGGTTAATATACAACTAACATCTAGGGGTAATCAAGATGGTTAACACAGCAGTAAGAAGTCTCACTTTTGAAGAATACTTAAATTATGAAGATGAATCTGGGTTTAAATCTGAACTGGTTGATGGACAATTAGAAATTATGAATCCACCTACGATTGAACATTTTTTGATTTGCAAATTTTTGGAAAAAAATATAGATGTAGAAATTCAAACTTTAAGTTTACCTTGGTTGTGTTTTGGGGAAACTGGGGTGAGAACGAGTAAAAATAAATCGCGGTTGAGTGACTTGTGTGTGGTGACGGAAGAAGATGCGAAAGAACTGATAAATGCTTCTGCTGTGTTTGAGTCAGCACCATTATTAATTGTAGAAGTTGTCAGTCCAGAATCGGTAAAAAGAGATTATCGTTATCAAAGATCGGAATATGCTGCTTTAGGAGTTCCTGAATATTGGATAGTAGATTCTTTAGACAATAAGATTTCTGTTTTATTGCTAGAAGAGGGATTATATGAAGATACAGTATTTACTGCTAATGAAAAAATTATATCGCGGACTTTTACTGAATTGAATCTTACAGTTGAGCAGGTTTTGAATGCAGGTAAGTTGGTGTAATCGGATATTGCATTGTCAGCATTTAAGCTAAATTAGAAATAACTTCCAGGAAATTTTTCAAAATTATAGATACATTATTGCTTCGCCACACAGCAACAAGTTCTAATAATGGTGATTTTCCTTGTATAGAACGATAGATTACACCATGTCGTTGCAAATTTTGTACATTAGCTGGAAGTAGTGAAATGCCCATTCCACCCGCTACTAAACTCAGAACAGTTGATATCCATGCAGCTTCTTGTTTAACTTTTGGCTTAAAACCTGCATCTAGACAAAGACTATTAATTTGCTCACGCAAATTGTATAACAGGTTATTTGGTGGAAGAATAAACTGCTCATTTGCCAGTGCTGCAAGTGAAATACTCGTTCGTCTTGCGAAACGATGGTTTTCAGGTAAAACAATGACCAGTGATTCTTGAATAACGGGGATAAAACTGAAAAAATTATCATTATTGTGATTAATATTATCTAAATTATGCCTGTGAAAGAAACCTAAATCAATTTTTTTGTTTCGCAATTTGTCCATTTGCTCATAAGAAGCTAGTTCTTGTAAAATCAATTCTACTTCTGGAAATTTATCATGAAATGCTCTGAGAATTTCGGGTAGTTTACTATTGGCAATTGAGGTATTGATTCCTATATTTAATCTTCCTTTCTCACCGCGACTTAATCGTTGCCCTAATTCAATTGATTGTTCAACCTCATGGAGAATTTGACGGGCTGCTTGCAAAAACTCATTGCCAGCATCTGTTAATTTTAACGGGCGTTGGTGACGATCAAATATTTGAAATCCAATTTTTTTTTCCAGCCATTTTATTTGCTTACTCAGAAATCCCTGATCAATTTCTAGATATGCAGCAGCGTTTGTAAATCCCTGCTTATCATTTACAGCGATCGCATATTTCAGATGACACAGTTCGAGTTGATCCCAATTGGGCTTAGTCATAGAGCTAAATATACTTGTTTTATCGGCATTATGACTTTTTAGTCATGGAATGTTGCATAAATAAGATGATTGTATCATAGGTTTCTCGGATATCTTCAGAACAACACAACAACTTGTCACTGGAGAACCAAAAATGAAACCTGAAAATAAACTGAGTCGGGTGTTGATTGTCGGTGGAACTCACGGGAATGAGTTTACTGGAGTATACTTGATTAAAAAGTTTGAGCAATTCCCTCAATTAATTAACAGATCCAGTTTTGAAACACTGACGTTATTGGCTAATCCTCAAGCGTTTATAGCAGTAAGACGATATATCAACAAAGATTTGAATCGCTGTTTTATGCACCAAAATTTAGAGGATTTAACACTATCTAGTTATGAGGATTTACGAGCTAGAGAGATTAACTATCTGTTTGGAAAAAATGGTAAAACTCCTGTTGATTTGATCGTAGATTTACATAGTACCACTGCTAATATGGGCATAACCATAATTGTAGATAATGATGAACCATTCAATTTGCAATTAGCTGCCTATCTCAATTATATTAATCCTGCAATCAAGGTTTGTGGTTTGGGAAACTCTGGGCGAAGTTATGATTCACTGCGATCAATTGCTAGATTTGGAATTTGTATTGAGGTGGGATCTGTTCCTCAAGGTGTTTTGAATGCAAATTTTGTTCTGAAAACTGAAGCCATAATATACACAATTTTAGATTATTTGGAACTGTACAACCAGGGAAAAGTTCCATCTTTTTCAAATAACCTAATCTGCTACGAATATATAGAAAAAATTGATTATCCGAGAAACGAACACGGAGAAATTCAAGCTATGATTCATCCTCATCTTCAGTTTAAAGATTATGAAGTTTTTCATCCCGGTGATCCTATGTTTTTAACATTTGATGGTCAGACAATTAGCTATGAAGGAAACTCTACTGTTTATCCAATCTTTATTAACGAAGCTGCTTATTATGAAAAAGGTACTGCTATGTGTTTTACCGAAAAGCATCAAATCACAATTTAGAAAAAGTTGGAAATGATTAATTCAAGGGTTAACACTTATGTCTAAATTTCCAGGTTGTTCTGAATGGGTAACACCTTTATTATTTATTTTTTACATAATAATATGGAGGTCGCCAATTAGTATTTCTGATACTATCACTTGTCACCGACTAAAGCAGGGATATGTGAATTGTCGCCTAGAACATAGTAATTTGCCTGCATTTTGGTCTAATTCAATTACTGAGTTTCAACTTTTAGGTACTAAGGTTGAAACACCATATAATTCGGAAGGATGTCAGATATCAACGCTATACTTAAAAACTAACCAAGAACACATCAAATTTTCTGATTATTCTTGTAACACTAGTCAGGCAAACATTGATGCTACGGAGCTAAATAATTTCTTGTATAATAATAGAAACTTATACTTACAAATTAACCGAGATCAGAAACCATTTTTGGATGTAATGATTTGGTTAGTTTTTTATATTCTTTTATGGTTTCTATATGTGTTATTTTGGTTCTCTATTTTTGGGGTTATCCTCCGTTTCTGGGATTGGCTGAAAATTAATAGATTTTAGATTTCAGAATAAATCCAAAATCCAAAATCTAAAATCCAAAATTAATTAAGATGCTTGTGGCTGAACTAAATTTTCAATTCCTTGAACAACAGTAGCAGATTCAATTTTGTCACCAGCTTTAAGCTTATCTAAAATGTCCTTACCTTCAGTCAAATAACCAAAAACAGAATAACGACCATCTAAAAGATTACGTCCAGCAGGAGTTAATTCTGGTTCAAATAAAAAGAAGAAAACCTGAGAAGAACCACCATCTACATTACCTTCAGGACGTGCCATTGCTAAAGCACCAAAAGAAGAAAAAGGTAATACTGGCATATCCAGATAACGTCCAGCATCTTCCAAAGTAATACCATAAGTTGGTTCTTTGTCGCCTTCTACCAAAATTTCTAAAGGAACAGCCCGATATTTACCAGTTGCAGGATCAATAAAACCGACTTCTTTACCTTCAGGATCTCCTGTTTGTAATACATAAGATTCTTCAGAACGGGTAAATTCTAAACCGTTATAAAAACCCCGTTGTACCAAGTCGACAAAATTACCAGCAGTCACCGGGGCGCTATAACCATCTACCACTACAGTCAGATCCCCTTTATTGGTTTTAATGGCAATAGTAGCGCGGCCTTTAAGTTGAGGTAAATTACCAAACTTAGCAGGAACTTCAAAAGGAAATTCTGTCACCATTGACTCTTCTAACAAAGTCACAAGATTGAGTAATTTCGCTCTGCCTTCCAGAATAGGGTCCTTTTGTTTGTTTTTAACTACTTCTTGCAATTCTGCAATGCCAGATTTTAAATCAGCAATCCAAGTTTCGGCTTGGGGTTGGCGTTCTGCAGGAACGCTTGTTAAGATTTGGGAAGGTTTATCGAGAATCCGGGAAGCTTGGCTGAGGTCTCTGGAAACCGCCGCCCATCGCTTGTTGGCACGTAGTTGATTAGAAATATCTTCTAAACTAGCTTGCAGTTTGCGTACTGGTTGATTATCAATGGGCAGTGCATACCTTAACAAAGCTTTACCGTCAGTGATAGCGTTACCAGATGGCAGGGCTGCATAACTAAAGGAAGTCCACCCAGCAGTGCTTATGCCTACAAGTATTGTTACCAGCAGCATGGTCTTGAGGCTGTATTTCAGCCAGGATTTTATGAAGTTAAACATGGAATTTCTCAAATGCAGCATCAAATTGTTAACTGTATGAACTGGGAAGTAACCCATCATTCATCTTCCCATATTGCGGATTGGTAATGGGTAATGGGTAATGGGTAATGGGTAATTGGGTTATTTACCTTCCCTATTCCCTATTCCCTATTCCCTAATAACAGGTACAATAAATGCCGACTGTCTTCCAAAATTTGCAAGTTTCATGATCTCTAGTAATGACTTTCGACCCGGTGTTTCTATCGTCCTAGACGGGTCTGTATGGCGGGTGATTGATTTCCTTCACGTTAAGCCAGGTAAAGGTTCTGCCTTTGTACGGACAACTATTAAAAATGTCCAAACCGGCAAGGTTTTAGAACGGACTTTCCGGGCTGGTGAAACTGTGCCACAGGCTACTCTTGAAAAACTGACAATGCAACATACCTATAAAGAAGGTGAAGAATTCATCTTTATGGATATGGAAACTTATGAAGAAGGTAGATTAAGTGCTGCACAAATTGGCGATCGCGTTAAGTACCTCAAAGAAGGTATGGAAGTCAACGTTATTCGTTGGGGCGAACAAGTTCTAGAAGTTGAATTACCTAATTCTGTGGTTCTCGAAGTAGTTGAAACTGATCCTGGTGTGAAAGGTGATACCGCTACAGGTGGTACTAAACCAGCGAAGGTAGAAACCGGCGCAACTGTCATGGTTCCCCTGTTTATTTCTCAAGGTGAACGGATCAAGATAGATACCAGAGAAGATAAATATTTAGGCAGGGAATAAGCCGCTTTTTTGTGGATATCCCAGATCGATTTCCAGCCCTTGTCATCCAGCGAGGTTGGGGAAATGAACAATCTCCCGTAATACCCGAAAATCACACCAAATTTCTGGGTATTACCTCCTGAATTGGAGAATAAGATTCTGATTTACGGTTAGGTCGAGGTAAAAAATACTGTGCCATTAGATTTTAATGAAATCCGCCAACTATTAGCTACTATTGCACAAACTGATATTACCGAAGTATCACTGAAAAGCGATGACTTTGAGCTAACAGTGCGTAAAGGTGGAAATAATTCTGTACTGTCGGTGGGTCAAGCTCAGTTAGGTGGTATGGTTAGTCCAGGATTGACACCTGCACCAGCAACCCATACAGCACCCATACAATTACCAGAAATAGCTACAAGTCGTGATAATTCGGCTACAGCACAATCACCTTTAGCTGTTAACGCCGCCGCCTCTCGATTTATAGAAGTCCAGTCTCCGATGGTGGGAACTTTTTATCGCGCACCCGCACCAGGTGAAGCGCCATTTGTGGAAGTGGGCGATCGCGTTAAAGTAGGTCAATCAGTCTGCATCATCGAAGCTATGAAACTGATGAACGAAATTGAAGCCGAAGTCTCTGGACAAGTGATGGAAATTCTCGTTCAAAATGGCGAACCTGTAGAATATGGTCAACCTTTAATGCGAATTAATCCAGATTAATTATAGCAGCAGTCAGCAGTCAGCAGTCAGCAGTCAGCAGTCAGCAGTTAGCAGTTCCAGAAGTCAAAAGTTCCAGAAGTCAACTGTTCTCAGAGTCAGCAGGAAAACCCTGTTGTAGTCGGAGTTTGATTATCAATTGATGTCCTCAGCACCCTGTTCATTGTTATGTTAACGACTATTTGCGATCGCTGCGCTACAACTTGAAAAGAAGTTGATCAAAATTAGTCAGTTGTCCTTTGTCAGTTCTTTTTGTTCTGGAAAAATCATCAACTACTGACTACTGTACGGGCGAAGCATTCGGGCGAACAATGATCAATTTTTATTACAGGTTATTTTCCTGTAAGGGCGAAGCATTCGGGCGATAAATTATCAATTTTTGTCCAAGGCTATTTTCCTATAAGGGCGAAGCATTCGGGCGATAAATTATCAATTTTTATCACAGGTTATTTTCCGAATGCCTGTCTGCCGACAGGCAGGCTTCGCCCCTACTTCGCCCCTACGACTACTGACTAAAGAGGATAATTTTCGTTAAAGCTTTTACGAGTTAGTGGTTGTTCTATTTCCACACCTTCACCACCTAAAACTTCTAATGGCTTACCATTGACTTCAATGTAAACTTTGGCGTTAGGATTTAAACTAGTAGCAGTATAGACAACCTGCCCTACACGGCCAACCATTGAGGCACTACCCCCACCACTGGTAAAATCTTCTGATAAATTAACGTGAACTTCGTTATTGTCAGCTTTCAAACCTAGCAGTTTAGTACCTTGAGGAATAGTTGTTGAGTCTGTTCCTTCTGTTGGACCTGCTAACAAAGTTTCAAAAGCAGCTTCTAAAGCTTGGCTAGGTTGTGCAGCAGCAATTTTTATCGGCTGAGGAACTAATTCAAAGCTTGTTTCCGTTGGTTTGAGCCAATATATATTAGCAGTTTCTTCTTTCCCCGGCTGGGTAGTTAATGGCTGTTGTGGTTGTTTAATGCTTTGAGAGGGGTTTCCTGGTATGGGAGTTTGAGGAGTTTGGGAAGTCAACCAAGCTACCCCACCACTTACCGCCACCACCGCGGCTGAGACGGCTGCTATGACACCTGAAGAAATATTACGATTAGTTCTTTGTTGTTCATTCATATATAAAACCTGCTTGACAAAGGGCTGAAGTAGTGTTCAAGAGAGGAGTAGCCTGGCTAAATAAGATACGGATGCGTGGGTAGTTTCTTAAAATCTAGAGATGCCTTAATGTGTGAAAATTCTGCTGACTTTGTATTTTGCCTGTTTCAGCAATTTATCATCCTGCACCCAACTTTATCTTATCTTTAATTTTAGGTTCACATTTATAGACCGTCACATCAACTTTAATGTCAATCTCAACAATTCTTGAAATACGCACGCTCACAGGATAGATAGGTAAAATTATATTTCCATAAGTCAGTGTACAGTAACTATACTTGTCTGTATTTTTGCTTGCTCCTTGAATCTATTCTTTAATATCTTTAATATATTAATCAATTTCTCAATGGCAGTTTCCTGAAATTTGTGGGTACATATTTACACAACTTCAATTTTCGTGAAAATATTTAAATTTCCCAGTCTTTTCGCCAGTTTTTTCGTTTTAACTTTCTTGTGAATCGTCAAATCAAATACATATTATTGGCAGGCAAGATGCCTGCCCCACAAGAGTTTAATTTTATCCCTCTACTGCTTCTTTAATCCATTGTTGTAATATATTTACAACTTCGTCAATGGCAATTTCTTGAGATTCACGGTTTGCCCGTTTTACTACTTCTACTTTACCATTAGCAATGGCGCGACCTGTAACAATTCTAAAGGGAATGCCAATTAAGTCAGCATCTTTGAATTTTACACCTGCTCGCTCATTACGATCATCAAGTAAGGTTTCGACACCTGCTTTATTCAGTTCTGTGTAGATTTTTTCGGCAATTTCTACCTGTTGGGTGTCGTTAACATTGGGAATGGAAATAATAGCGTGATAAGGTGCGATCGCTACTGGCCAGATTATCCCATCTTTATCATAGGACTGCTCAACCGCTGACTGTGCTAACCGGGAAACTCCTACACCATAACAACCCATCACTAAAGGTTTTTCTTCCCCTTGTTCACTGGTATAAGTTGCATTCATAGCTTGGGAATATTTTGTACCGAGTTGGAAAATGTGACCAACTTCTATTCCTCTAGCTGTTTGTAGGGTTTGGTTGGGGTCGTGTAGTGAGCGATCGCCCGCTTTTGCTTTCCGAATATCTACTACAATATCAGGTAATTTAAACTGCTCACCCCAATTTGCACCAACCACATGAAAATTGCTTTCATTTGCACCAGTGACAAAATTCTTTAACTCCACAGCGGTTTTATCAACCAACCGCACAAATTTAGAATTTACCTGTTTACTTCCCGCAATATAATCATCACCTAAATCGGGTGCAATATAACCTAAAGGTAAAGATTTTGCTGCCCAAGTTGCAATTATTTCATTAGTGGGTACACTCAAAGAAAGAATAGTTTTAGCACCAAATTTTTCAGCTAATTTAGTCAACTCATTTTGTAATTTGACATCATTAACTTCCTGATCACCGCGAATATTCACCAACACCAAAACAGTCAAACCGTTATCATAAACAGTTTGATATAAAACATTTTTGACAATTTTGGTAGGAGAACATTGTAAGAAAGCACAAACTTTTTCTATTGTGTCAGTTCCTGGAGTTTCCCGTTTTTCAAAAGTAGTAAAAGGTGAAGTTTCCGCATCCGCAGGTAAAGAAATTGCCTTTTCTACATTCGCTGCATATTTCCCATCTTCAGTATAGAGAACTTCATCTTCTCCCGCATCAGCTAACACCATAAATTCTGTCGAACCAGAACCACCAATAGCACCAGAGTCAGCTTCCACAGCCCGAAAAGCTAAACCAGAACGGCGCAGCATATTACTGTATGCTTGGTACATATCCTGGTAGGTTTTCTTTAAACTTTCCTCATCCACATGGAAAGAATAACCATCTTTCATGATAAATTCTCTACCCCGCATTAAACCAAAACGAGGGCGAATTTCATCACGGAATTTAGTTTGAATTTGATATAAATGCAGCGGTAATTGACGATATGAGCGAATCATATCACGGGCAACTGTGGTAATTACTTCCTCATGAGTAGGACCTAAACCTAGTTGTTGTTCCCTTCTATCAATAAGGGAAAACATGATACCTTCAGCTTTAGTATAAGTATCCCATCTTCCCGACTCCTTCCATAATTCAGAAGGTTGTAATTGAGGTAACAAACATTCTTGTGCGCCGGTGGCGTTCATTTCTTCCCGCACTATTTGGGAAACTTTTTGTAAAACCCGCCACATAAAAGGCAGATAAGCATAAATACCGCTACCGATGCGACGGATATAACCAGCCCGAAGTAAAAGTTTATGACTGGGAATTTCCGCATCTGCTGGATCATCCCGAAGTGTAACAAATAACATTTGTGATAGTCGCATCGTTTTTTCCTTTGCAAATTAATTATTCATAAAGTACCTGACGCTAAATTAGCGGTAACTTTATCAACATTTATAATTACCTAAAAACTGTAAATTTGTCCTGCTTTTGCAGCTTTGCAGAAACCTAACAACAGTTTTCATCTATTTGTATCACATTCTAGCTTTTCTATTGCTTGCCATCTTTTTATCTTTGCTTCTTTGCGCCTTTGCGTAAAACATAAAAATTTGAAACGTAACTTCCAGACTGACAAAATATCTAGTAACGGAGAGGGGGGGATTCGAACCCCCGTTGAGTTGCCCCAAAACACATTTCGAGTGTGCCGCATTCAACCACTCTGCCACCTCTCCAAATCTTGATTCACTTCATTCCGTGAATAGGGGTGATATTAATTTATATCATCCCCAATCATACCATATTTTTCACTAACCTGTTACAAATTTGAAGATTTGTTTTCTGTGACTTGGATAAAAGCTTCAAAGTCAGCATCAGGAGTCCATTGAATAGCACCATCTCTACCTGTGAAGAAGAGTTTGGTTTTACCTTTGATAGCATCTAATGTTTTACTGTTAAGGTTATTATCAGATGCGATCGCCACCTGTGGTTGCAGTGCTGTTACCAAATCCTGTAAAGATTCTGATGGACACCAAAGCACCTGGGGAGAAGACAAATCACCGGTTTTAACCAATTGTGCTATTTGTTGAGACTTGATACTACCTACCAATAACCAATTTCTTCCAAAAATCTGCAATTTTAAAATTGGTAATTTTTCATTAGTGAATTGGGCAATAATAGCACCAGTGCTAATAGTTTGACCTAATGCTAAAGGCTGATAAATACCTTGCTGCTGTTGTAATTTTTTTTGAATAGCTTGAGTTTCCAGATTATTTTCTTGTTGAGAAAAATAAGCATAAAAATTTTTAATAGGCATTCTATCCATAATTTCTAACCAAGCATCATTTTCATTTGCCAAAAATTTGCTAGAAATCGCCCAATCAATTTGATTAATCCCTTGTTGTTGTAAAAATGGTAAAATAGTGAAACGTCCTGTACCTTCATCACCGCTATTAATTAAAGTTACCTTTCCTTGATCTTGAATTACTAAAACTGGTTCATTATTAGTTGCTAATAATGTGATTCGTAATAAATTACTGGTAGAATGCCAAGCAGGAATTATCAATAAAACAACAACCATTAAACCAGCAAACCACCATCTTTTTTGCCACCAACGGATTAAACAAGTAGATATAATTAATCCATAAACTACAAACATTTGCCAAGTAGATATACTACCTACAGCAACCGAGCTTCCAGGCAGATTAGCAAAAAATTCTGCTAATTGAATTAACCAATAAGTTGGATAATATAAAAAACTGGCTAACGTGCTACCTAAATCTGGTACAATTAAACTTACCAAACCACTAATCATACCTCCAATACTAATCACAGAAATCAATGGGGTAGTGATAATATTTAATGGCACACTGTAAACAGCAACTACACTAAAAATATGTAAAAGTAAAGGCAAAGTCCAAATTGTGGCAGCGATAGGAACAGAAATTAACGAAGCGATAGCAGAAGGCAGCCAATCAAAACGTTTAGTTATCGGTGTAGCTGTGACAATTAACCCCAAAGTTGCTAGAAAACTGAGTTGAAAACCTAAATCTCCAATCCAAACAGGATTAAATAAAAGTAATAAAGTAGCAGCTAATAATAAAGATCCTAATTGTTGAACTTTCCTTTCTAAAACCAAACCAATTAATGCAGCAAAACCCATAATTACTGCTCTAAGAATTGATGATTGAAACCCAGCTAAACATAAAAAAGTAAGTAATCCCAAACTACCGCAAAAAAACTGAATACCCTTGTTAGCTTTGCTAGTTAATTGTAAAATTATTCCCAAAATTAAAGAAGTTTGAAAACCAGAAGCAGCCAAAGCATGAGCTAAACCCACATTCACAAATAAATCACGAATATCATAAGGTAAATCTACCGCCTTACTACCTAAAACCATCGCACTAACTAAAGGACCTTCAGGAACACCTAACCAACGAACTTGCGATCGCACAATTTTTTCCCGAATTTTCCACCATCCCCATTTTCGCTCTTCATCAATAATATTAATCTGTTTACCAATCAAACCTGCAAAAGTACCTTCTTGTTTAAGATACTTCTGAAAATCAAAAGCACCAGGATTTTGAGCCCCTTTAGGTTTATATAACATCCCAGTGATCGCAATTTGTTGACCAGGATATAAACCAGTAGCTTGAAGAATAGGCACAGTCACATATAATTTACCCGTTACCCCTTTTGGCACACTTGCCGGACCCTGGTCATTTTTTACCTCATCCAGTTGCGTCGCATTCAGCCAAAATTGTCCCCTTTGACTGCGAGTTAAACGAGGAGTACCTATCACATCCCCACGGACAATTACTAACTGTTCTTGATTACTATTATTTTCATTAGAAACAAACTGACTAATATCTTTTGCTCCTGGTTGCGGTGTCCGCACTTGAAAATAAAAAGTTGCCAACAAACCCACCAAACCAGCTATTAACCATACTCTAGGATGAGGAGTAGTCAGCGGAGTATTAACCCCTGTCTTAGCTTTAGTGAGATAATTTTCCTGTTTATAGTTAATTTTCCGTAAATTAATAAAAATTGCCCGAAAAAAAACTGCTGCCAATATCCCCAGTGCTAAAATCCATACACCACCCCAAGGAACAGCTGTAAACAACAACCCTAAAATATAGGCCAGACAAATAATAACGCCACTACTCTGTATCATAAAAATTTAATTGCCAAAAGCACTTAGTTAGTAAAATTAATATAAAGAAGTAATTATATAAATAAATCAACTGAATTAAAAATAATTATTGTCGGTTGGGTTAAGCGACAGCACAACCCAACAAAATAGAGAACTGAAAAAAGACCTATTTTAACTGTGAGTACGGAAGCTCAAACCTCAGCGTAAGCGGGTTTGGGTAGTTCACAGAGATAGACCCAAATTCAGCCCCAAGACAGCATGAACAAACAAAATTAACAGTGCTGTACTTCCTAAATAAGCGTGAACTGCACGCAAACCTGCTTTATCACCAAAAAACCCACTCAGAGAAATTGCACCATTCACCAACAACAGCAACAGTACAAGAGAACCAGTCCAAAAATGCGGACTTTCAAACAGTGGTTGATGCTGCATCACCAAAGACAACACACCACCTGTATAACCACCTGCCAAAAAGATAAATAACCAAGGTGCTAACTGACGATGGGCGCTGCGACTTTTAACAGCAGCATCCTTATCTGTATCTTGCAGCAATTTACCCCGCCAACCAGACACACCCACAAAACTACCCACCACAAAAATCACAATCCCCATCATCACCGGATGTCCCCAATGTGTAACAGGTTCAGGAATACCCAAAGAACGAAACCAAGCTGCAATAGGTTCTAACGCTTCACTAATATTCATCATCTGACACACACCATTATTTTTGCCACGAACAGCAACTCCCCCAAAAACGGAGGAGTTACAAAAATTAACACTTTGCTTATTCTATCTCGTTGCCTGGTAACGAACATCTAGAACGTCGACTCAGTAATGCTAGGTAATCTGTTTTTACCTTGTAGGGGCGAAGCATTCGGGTGATAACCTATCGCTGAAACCAATTCATATTCCGTCCGAATGCTATACGCCCTTACGATTAATGAATCGGTGTTCTAGATGCTCTGCATCTTCTGAAACAGGAATCAAGCAGCAGCTTGTGAATTTTTCAACAACGGGAAACCCAACTTTTCCCTTTGCTCAACATATAAATGAGCCACCTTTCTAGCCAAATGACGAATCCTGGCAATATAGCGAGTTCGTTCCGTCACCGAAATTACACCTCTTGCATCCAGCAAATTAAATGTATGGGAACACTTAATCACAAAATCTAAGCTAGGTAATACCAATCCCCTTTCTGTGAGTTGGGATGCTTCCTGCTCATATATATTGAACAGATTTAACAACATCTCAGGATTAGAAGCTTCAAAGTTATAGGTACACTGCTCAATCTCACCCTGAAGATGAACATCACCATAGGTAATATAGTCCGTCCATTGAATCTTAGTAATAGCCTCCACTTGCTGGAGATACATCGCCAATCTTTCTAAACCATAAGTAATCTCAATGGACACCGGACGGCAATCAATACCCCCGCACTGTTGAAAATAAGTAAACTGGGTAATTTCCATTCCATCTAACCACACTTCCCAACCAGTACCCCAAGCCCCCACCGTTGCATCTTCCCAATTATCCTCCACAAACCGCACATCATGATCCTCTGGACGAATACCCAAAGCCCTTAAAGAATCAAGGTAAATCTCCTGGATATTATCTGGTGAAGGTTTAATCAGAACTTGATATTGATAATAATGTTGGAACCGATTTGGGTTTTCGCCATAGCGCCCATCGGTTGGACGACGGCAAGGTTCAACATAAGCCACTGCCCAAGGTTCTGGACCCAAAGCCCTTAAAAAAGTATGAGGGTTCTTAGTTCCTGCTCCCTTCTCCATATCGTAAGGTTGAGCAATCAAGCAACCACGCTCACCCCAAAACTGATGTAAAACCGCTATTACTGACTGAAAATTCACTATCTACTCTTCCTATGAGTCAACAACGCCTACACCATTGTTGCCTAAACCCAGTATTCTGAGCAGCTTCCAGCCATTAAAAAATTTTTTTCCAAAAACTTGGAAAAAGTAGTTGACATTCCAAGATAGGTTCGCTATATTGAATAAGTGCCTGAGAGAGAGCCGCGAGAGAGCGGGACTCGGAGGGACACCGAACCTTGAAAATATTATAGTTTGAAAGACAGTATACAACAAGTCCTGCGTCAAGTAAAGAAAATGATACCGGACTGAGGTAGTAAAAGAACAGTCAAAAGAGCTAAACAAACTTAACAAAACGGAGAGTTTGATCCTGGCTCAGGATGAACGCCGGCGGTATGCTTAACACATGCAAGTCGAACGGACTCTTAGGAGTTAGTGGCGGACGGGTGAGTAA